>CANQZN010000023.1 GCA_947628365.1 uncultured Bacilli bacterium
CGCGTATGAATTACGCCGTCTTATATTATATAAGTTGACGCTATCCTAGCATTACTGCAACGGATGCGTCTTTTTGAATTATTAGATACAACAAGTATAATAAAACAAAAATAATGAGAATCAAAATCCTTATTAAGTTTCTTGACTTCACCTTATCACCACCCCTCTGATTATTTTACCAAAACCCCCAGAAAAATGAGTGACGGCGCATTCATCGTGCCCTTAGTTATCTATTAAATAATAAAACATACTTCTTGTAAAGGGGTATGTTTTGTCTTATTTTGTCGAATTTATTTTCAAAAAAAATAGTTATTCTGATAAAATAACTATTTCTAGTTTAAATAACTCATCACATCATTTAAAATTACTCTCCATAATTTTAAATACTAACCAAATATTATCAGTATTTAGTGTGAATCGCCTATCTTTTGAGTTTTCTTTCTCCCAAAACAATTGTTATAGTGTTTAGCGTAGATAAGACTATTTTTTATATAGTTTATTTTACTTTATAATATATATTAGTAAACATATCGACATTATTAAAAGGAATAATAACTTCTAGATATATATACTCTCTATATATTATCTTACTAAACAACTCAAGTATAAATGATAAATTATCTTTTGTCAATATCTTACAAAAAATTAATAAAAAAAGTAGATAAAATTAATTATCTACCACCATATACAACATTATCATCTAATTCAAAATGCATAGGTATTCCTTCAGCGTTAATTTTTTTAATTTTCATACCCATTACTGGATTAAAAAAATCTACTTTTGTAGCAAGATAACTACTAAATTCTAAAGGAAGATCTATTCTATGAATAATTGTTTTAACTTCATCATAGCTTAATGATTGTCGACTTAAAACAACAGCAAAATCATCTAAAGCTTGCATTAATTGAAGTCTTTTATTTTTTAATTCTTCGTTTTCTACCATAATTTTTACCCCCTAACTAATTTATTATGCTCTACCAGCGTATTTGCCATCACTAGTTGAAACTAATATTTTTTCTCCTTGATTTATAAATAAAGGAACTTTAATAACTTTACCTGTTTCAATTGTAGCATCTTTTTGCGCATTAGTTGCAGTATTTCCCTTAACTGCTGGAACAGTTTCAGTTACTGTATATTCGATTTTTTCTGGTAAAGTAATACCAATTATTTCTCCTTCATAAAAATCTATAGAAATATCAATGCCTTCTTTAATAAAGTCAGCATCATCACCTAAAATTTTCTTAGGAACTTCAATTTGTTCATAAGTTTCATTATTCATGAATACTAAATTATCACCACTAGCGTATAAATATTGAACACTAGTCTTTTCAACATGAGCTCTAGTTATTTTAATATTAGTATTAAATGTTTGTTCAACTATTGAACCTGTTCTTAAATTTTTAAGTTTAATTCTAACAAATGCAGGACCTTTACCTGGTTTTACATGTTGAAATTCTTGAATTAAACATAAGTTACCATCAATAATGACAGTCATACCATTTTTAATATCATTAATATTAATGTTCATTTTCTACTCCTTTCTGTATTATAAGTCCTATTTCTTTTCTTTTGCTACAACGCTTTTACGACATTTAGGACAATATTTCTTAACTTCTAAACGTTCAGGATTATTCTTTTTGTTTTTACTTGTTGGACGTAATTCAGCACCACATTCAGTACATCTCATTGTTACAAAATTACGATTTTCATTTTTAGCCATATAAAATCCTCCTCACTTAACCACCATATTATACCAAACTTTTATTCTTTTTCAAATAGAAAGTTAGTAATATCGTGCGAAATATATCTAGTTATATGTACTTTACTATAATTATATTCCTTAGATAAATAAATATTTGGGGTTAAAACAATGATACTATACTCGGGATTATCATAGGGAGCAAAGCCTACAAAAGCAAAAGAAGTTGTTTTGGTATCCATTATGCCATCATTATTAGTATCGATAAATGTTTCACTTGTTCCTGTTTTACCGGCTGGATTATATTTACTTTCAATATAACTTCTAGCAGTACCACTAGTTGTAGCCAAATGCATTGCTTCTTTTAATCTTAAAAGATATTTATCTTCTAAACTTACATTATCTATAACATCATATTTATTTTGTATAATTACATCCTCATTATCTTTTATTTCCATCATTAATTGGGGTTTTCTTTTTAAACCAGTACTTGCCACTGTATTAACATATTGAAAAAGCTCTATTGGGGTATATGTATCATACTGTCCAATACTTAAATTAAGAAGTAAATCACTTGAAGTAGATGAGCCCATAATTCCAAGCATTTCATTAGGTAAATCAATACCAGTCATATTTCCTAAACCATATTCTTTAAAAGTATTTCTAAATTTATTAAAATGATTAATATTTGTATCTAATTTCATATCATATTTATATGGCATTTCAGTAAGACCTAAAGCTATTTTAAATTGATAATAATTACTACTTTTACTAATTGCCGTTAAATCATTTATGACTCCTAATCTTTTATAACTACATTTTAGAGGTACTTGATAAAGTTTAATACAAGCATCATTAACACTTGTTCCTATATCTATTACACCATATTTATATCCTGTACTAATAGTAGCCATTTTAACTACTGAACCAACTGTATAAGATGTATTAATTAAATTCGTATTAACATTTTTAAATTCTGTATCATTAATTAACTTTTGACCACTTAAAGCAATTATTTCTCCAGTTTTAGGATTACCTACTATACTATAAGTTTCACTAAAATAATCAGTATTCTTTTTCTTCTTAACATCTAGTATATTTTTTCTTATAATTTCTTCTAATTTTTGTTGCACTAATATATCTATTGATAAAATAAGATCATTACCTTTCTTACCATTTTTAATAAGAGTTAAAGTATTATCTTCATTAACTTTATATAAATCTTTTTCGCCCTTTAGATAATCTTCATATTGTAATTCTAAATAACTTAATCCCACTATATCATTTAAACTATAACCTTTACTTAAATATTCTTCCTTTTTATCTATAGGAATACTTCCAATACTTCCAAATATATCTTTTAAAGTATCTCCATAATTATAAACTCTTTCCCAAGTAAGTTCAGTAGTTATCCCTTTAATATTAGCATCCACTATACTTGCATAAACATCATCACTAATACCTTTAATTATTTCTTTTTTCTCATAAGAATAACCTTTATTCATTAAGTTATATATTGTAGCAGTTTTTTTATCCAAATTGCTAAGACTATTTAACATATCTATAGTAATTCTTTCATATTTTAATTTTTCTAAATCTTCTTTTGTTAACTTTCTTTCTTGATATAATCTCTTCTCTTCACTAGTAATTAATTCATCACCATTATTATTTAATATGAGCCAAAATGTTTTTAAACTCCCCTCATTAATAGGTATATCAATTAAACTTGCAAGTTTATACGCAATATCTAATTCTTCATTACTATCTATACTCTTAAGTTTAGTATAAAAAATAGTTTTAATTCCCTTATTATCTACTAAAACATTACCATTTCTATCTATTATTCTTCCTCTTGGAGCACTACTACCATAAATATATTTATTAGTCTTTTTATCTAATAAATCCTGATATTTATGATGGTCATAAATATTTAAAAATAATATTCTTCCTAAAAAAATACTAAAAATACCGATCAGTAAAACATACTTCTTCATTATTCCACCATTATTAGTATGGATTATCTTAAACTTAGTATTCATTTTCTAAATTTATCATAAAATATTAATAGGTGAACTATTATGTATAATATTATAGAAAGATATATAAAAAAAATGACAAGAGATGATATCAATAACTTTGCCATTTCTAAAAATATTAATTTAAGTGAAAATGAATTAGATTTTACCTATAATTTTGTTAAGAAAAATTATCAAGATTTCTTCTCTAATCCTAAAGTTTTCAATATAAATCGTTATAAAAGTAATTACTCAGAAGAAAACTTTAGTAAAATTTCTAAAGTATGGAATGAATATTATAAAAAATTTGCTAATTATTTATAATAATTACGAATATCTATTAATAAATTAGGATTGAATTTACCCATCTTTAACATTGATATTTCAAATTTATATGGTGGATACAGTAATTCTTTGTCACCATCATTTTTACTTATATAAGGAGTTTCTAATATTTTAGGAACTCTTTTTAATTTATCATTATTAACTATTTTTAATATAGTATCAAAACCAAGAGTACCAAAGCCAATATTTTCATGACGATCTTTATGACTACCTAAAATATTTTTACTATCATTTATATGAATACATTTGACTCTATCAAGGCCAATTAAATTATCAAATTCATCTAAAAAGTTATCAAATTCATCCATATTATAACCAGCATCATTAAGATGACAAGTATCTAGACATACTCCAATATTTTTTGAGTTTACACCATCTAATATTTCTTTAATTTCTATAATTGAAGAGCCACACTCACTACCTTTACCAGCCATAGTTTCTAATAAAATCATACAATTACTATCATCATTAACAATTATATTTAAAGCTTCAATTATATTTTTTATTCCTTCTTCTTTAGTAAGTTTAACACTACTACCAGGATGCAAAACTATATATTTAACTCCTAATTCCTCACATCTAGAAATTTCTTGTTTTAAAAAACTAATTGAAAAATTCCAAGCCTCTTCTTTTTCTTTATTAGCTAAATTGATAATATAAGGAGCATGACAAATAATATGATTGGGATCTAATTCATATTGAATAATCATTTTTCTAGCTTCATTTAAATAATCTAAATTAATTTTAGAACGAATAGTATTTTGGGGAGCCCCAGTATAAAACATAAAAGCATTTGCTCCATAACTTATGGCTTCTTTTACAGATCCTAATAATTGTTCACTTCCAAAATGAACATGACTTCCTATTATCATTTACTTCACTTCCAATGATAATTTTACCAAAAAAATATAACTTAGTAAACTAAGTTATATTAACAAGTACATGTGTTATAAGATGCTTGCCAACTATCATTATTGATAGTACCATCTTCTTTATAATTTGTATATTTTAGATTAACAAATCTAAATTCATCACCCTTTTGTAACCATAAAGTATATACAGGATTATTTGAATCAGTGAAATCTATTTCCACTTTACCATTAAAATTACTATTATCATTTTTATAAGTTTTAGCCTCAATTAATGAACTTATTGTAAAACAAGCTTTTGTAGAAGTAATACATTTTTGTTGTTTTTCAACATTAGTTGATCCAAAATTTAAATTACCATCATCATATAGTTTTTTAGCATCTTTAGCAGCTTCAACTATATTTGTTGCCTCAATTCGAAAAGCTTTTTCTCTAACCGAAGACATAATTGGAAGCGCTAAAATTCCTATACCAATTATTGCTATTAAAACACATATTACACAAAATAATCTTGGTAATTTTTTGTCTTTCTTTTCCATATATTAACCTAACAAGTCCAACCAGATAGTGAAGTAGTATAATCAACTACATTTTTATCAATAAGTTCTGATCTATCTCTACCATTGCTTCCAGTACCACCAATAAAGAAATTGCTGTTATGCATTCTTACTTGATAAGTATATCTATTTGTACCAGCTTGTTGAGTAACTTTTATCCATCCTGCATATTCACCAGTACCACCAGATTTTACTTTACTACCATCAATTGAATATAATCCTGTTTGTTGTAGTGTGTATAAAGTAAAACAAGTTGTAGTATTAGTACCAGATGTTGATATTCTATATTCGTTCCCTTGAGCAGGTAATGTAACTTGTCCTAATTCTTTCAAACTCATTACATTTGCTGCGGTTTGAATTGCAGCTTCTGCTTCATCTAAGAACAATTTCTTTCTTGCAGTTGTCATAAGTGGTAATACTGTTGTAGTTGCAAGTACCATAATAATTGCAAGTACTACTATAACAGCTAATAATTCGATTAAAGTAAAACCTTTTTTATTCATTTTCATATATTATTACCTCTATTCTCATAGATTAATGATACAATATTTATTTTTAGTTGTCAATTACCAAGAGTGGTATTTACATTATGTTTTTATAGTAACAGAGCTACTATAACTAGTTCCATTAACTGTAGTAGTAAAAGTACCAGTAATTTCAGAATACGCGCTTGATGGAGTAAATTCAATTTCATCGCTACTGGCAGTTTTACCTGTTGAAATTACCCATCTGCAATAATTTCTAGCGCAATCAATCTTAATAGAATTGCTAATAGCTTTAAGTTTTATTGTTCCAGTTAACCTTTTTGATAAATCATAAGTTCTAATACCATTTTGATAAATTTCAATTGTAATATTATTATTTGCTTGATTTAACTTTGTATCATTACAATTGCCATTACTATAACCATAACTACTATCTTCCACAAAAGTTGCATTATAATAATCGCCCTGTTTTTCCATTTTTACTACAAAACATTTTAAACTTTTATTATCAACTGGATCTAATACTGTATCATTTTCACTATCAATATAGCCATCCTTAATTAAATCACGAACAAATACAGCGGTTTTACCAGTATCAAAAGCATATTTAGATCCTGCAGTTTCTATTCTAGCAATTAAATTTTTACGTTCGGACTGTTTGATTGAATTAGATATACCATTAATACTTGATACTGATATTGCTAAAATTAGTCCCAAAATAACTATGCTAACTAATAATTCAATTAGAGTAAATCCCTTATTATTCATTTATTACTCACCTATTATAATTTTAGCTTATAAGTTATTTATTAACAAGATTTAAATCAATTATTTGTCATAATCATCTAAAAAACTAGTATACTTCCCATTCTTTTTATACCCTAAAATACAATTCATATTAATATTATTTAAAGCAGTAAAAATATTATTATCAATTCCTTTATTTTTACTTCTAAGATCATTTATTAATCTCTTCATTTCTTCCCTTTTACCTATATCTTCACTATTTTTATCTATATTACAATTACTAGTTAAAGGACAAGCACAATTTATAAATGAGAGTTTATTAGAATTACGCCAGGCAATAATAGATGCTTCTTTAACTAAATAAAGAGGTCTAATTAATTCTAGTCCTTCAAAATTATCACTATGTAATTTTGGTAACATAGTCTTAACTTCAGCACCATAAAACATAGACATTAGAGTTGTTTCAATCACATCATCAAAATGATGGCCTAAAGCAATTTTATTACAACCAAGTTCTTTAGCTTTATTATATAAATGCCCTCTTCTCATTCTAGCACACATATAACATGGATTTTCGGGATTTAATTTATTAGCAACTGCAAAAATATCACTTTCAAATATTTCTATTGGAATGTTTAAAACTTTAGCGTTTTCCACAATTTTATTAGCATTCAAAGAATTATAACCAGGATTCATACTAACATAATGAGCATTAAATTTAATCTTACCATGTCTTTGTAATTCTTGAATACATTTAGCAAGTAAAAATGAATCTTTACCACCACTTATACAAACCATAATATTATCATTTTCTTTTATAAGTTCATAATCATTAATAGCTTTAGTAAACATTCGCCATATATCTTTTCTAAATTTTTTAATAATACTTCTTTCTATTTCTTGGTATCTTTCCATAAAAATCACTTCCAAAACACTACTCATTATACCATAACAAAGTATAAATTTAAGATTTTTTTATATATTATTAATAAGGTGATACAATGAATTTAAAGAAAATGATCTTTGTAAATAGTATTTTAATATTTTTATTATGTTTTTTAACTCATTTTATTTATACTCTTTTACCAAATCCAATATTTGCTTTATTTTTTCCCGTTAATGAAAGTATATGGGAACACATGAAAATGCTTTATACTACCTTTTTAATTTATGGTTTATTAGAATATTTTATTATGAAGAAATGGCAAATTAAATTTAACAACTTATGGCTTGATACTCTAATTAAAAGTATTATAGTAATTCCTATTTATTTAATTATGTACCTACCATTTTATTATAATTTTGGAGAAAATATGATAATTACTTTTATAATTTTATTTTTAGCTATTTTAATTGTTAATTTTATTGGTTCTTTTATCTTAAAATTAAAACCAATTAATTATCAAAAAGAAATTAGTATTGTTTTTATCATTATTATTTATATTATCATGGGTATTCTAACCTTCAAAGCACCACATCAAGATTTATTCTTTGATGCAGAAGAAGAAAAATATGGTATAAACGATTATTTAATAAAAAAATAAGGCTTAACTTATTTTTTTATGCCTATTTCTTTTTAAAACTTTATGGGGGATATAATTTGTTTGAAAATTATATTCATCATCTATAACTTCTTTATTTTCATTACTACTTATTTCTATATTATTAATATTATTTGGAGTCTTATCTTCTTTTACAATAAATTTTTCTTCAATAAATGAAGAATCATTTAGAAGATTTACTTCTAAATAAGTAGCATACATCATATTAATAAAAGGAATTAAATCAATTATGAATAATTTTATTAATTCTTTATTATTTAAATCACATTTTCCATCGAGATAATCTTCTTTATACTTTTTAAAAAGCTTATTAAATGTCATAATATTAAGTATACCTGTTGGAATATACATAAGCAAAAAATAAAGTGACATACATTCATCCCCTTTTGGAAACTCTAATATATCACTTTGTTTATCTTTTCGCAAGTACTATTCTTGAATTATAAAAGGGTCCGTTATTGTACCTATTCCACCTTTTAATGTTTGAGATGCGTCAATAAAGAATACTGGGCGCACAGATTCGCTATCTGCCAAATACCAATCGTGAGCATAGCCATCTCCATGTATAGTATAGCCTCGGAAAAAACTTCCGTTAGTTGACCAGCCCACCCGCGACATCATCCATTCGTGAACACTAGGTGGATTGGTAGTATCATTTTGACTTAAATGTATCCATCCTGTTTTACATTTTGAAAATTCTGTCTCACTATGATAATAGAAATTACATTTTGCTTCATCTCCTACTGAATATGAATAATCATGTAAATACATCAAACTTATTTTTGAATCAATTGTATTAGTCCAATTCCCATGTTGTTCTTTATATTCTGTTTCTGTATCTTCCGTTGATTTTACATACCATTTTGTTTCTTTTTGCCCAGTTTCTACCTTATATAATTCTTCTCCTAATTGTTTTGCGCCAACAGAATCGTCATCCAACATATCCCCATACATCCATATATTATCCGATATTTTATCTTTCCATCCATTTGGAATATATTCTTGATTATTTAAAAAGTCTGTGTCATTTATAGCTTTGAAAAATATGCTTTCTGGTAATTTGATATCTTTATCATTATCTGTATACCATTGATATTTTTGTTCTAATGCTTCTTTTTTAATTACTTTGACTCTGCCAGTTTCTGCTTCTATACCTATTATTCGATACATATATTTATCTGTATCACTTGTACATTGTGCTTGGTCATTTGTTCCAAAGCATATATAATTATTTACTAATTCATTGTTATTTTCATCTTTTGCCTGCCCTTGAAATCGATACATCGCACCTTTGATTCCTTCACTTAATCCTTTAGGATTATCTTCTTTTATTTGTAAACCTAAACTTTTATCAAAATATAAATAACAATATGTTGTATTTCCACTTGTTATTGTTACTTTATCATTTTCATAACTGAGTACTCCATCTAATTCATTTCCATTATTATCTATACATTTTGATTCGGTTAGATTAAGCACATACATATCTGGAAATTTATTATCTTTAACTAGAACATAATTATTTTCATCATCTTCTTTATACATGGCAAATGTTTTATTATTTACTTCTTGTTTTAATATAACATTATCTAATTTTACTTTTTTATTTGGCTTTTCAACTATGACACCGGTTAGTATTACTCCTACCAAAAGCATTATTAATAAAATTTTTTTGTTAATTATTCTCATAAAATAATTCTCCTCTATTTTATAAAATAATTATATATTACCCCCCCCGGTGTCAAGTTTGTTTCAAAAAAATGTTGTTAACTTACAACATTTTAACTTTTTTCATTTTGCTTAATTGACACATAATTTCTATTAGTCAAATTTATAATATAGTAATAACTTTTGCTCTGATTTATTGTTAGCATATTTATTAACATATTCATTAATTACTTGTTCCTCATTTATTTCACCACTAAAATTTTCTTTCATTTCTTCTTCAGTTAATGCTGTATCAAATATTAAGGCATCCGTAAAAGTAGTGTAAGAAAAGCCAGATGGTTCTTTACCAAATGATGGGTTCCCACCTAATAATATTGGCATATTACTAGGTTTTATATTACCACTCAGTTTCTGATTATGTACTTTTTGACCATCAATATATATACTCATTTCATCACCATCGTAAACACCAGCTATAGTATAATATTTATCTAAACTAAAACTATATGAGTGTTCCATAGTCTCGTATTTATCATTAATAATATACAACGCAAATTCTAAAAAGGAACTATACAAGGTGAAACCGCCACCAGCATCTTCCCAATTGCCAATAAATTGTTGACCACTTTCTAAATCATTAAATTTTAATCTAGCAATCATGGTGATTGAATTTTTAAAATCATAATTCTCAAGTCCACAATCTATATAACCATTTGCATCTTTTGTACTTGTTGTTATTCCTTCTTCTGTCCACTCTACGGCATAATTTTTGCCATTATGATTTTGCCCACTTAAATCTTCTATCTCTTCTTTTCTATCAAAATATAAATAACAATATATTGTTCTATCTGTACTTATTGTTATTGTTCCATTTTCATAAGCTATCTCTTCATCTACTTCATTACCATTATTATCTATACATTTTGTCATTGTTTCATTCAATGTATATCCCTTATATGGTATTTTATTATTTTCTTTATAACTATTATCTAATTGCTCTACCATAATGGCTAAATCTTTCTTATTATCATCTTGTAATTTTACTTCGTATAATTCTGGTTCTTCATTTGGTTTGAATATTACGGCACCAGTTAATAGTACTCCTACCAAAAGTATTATTAATAAATATTTCTTGTTAATTATTCTCATAAAATAACTCTCCTTTATTTTATAAGATAATTATATATTACCCCCCCCCGGTGTCAAGTTTTATCTAAAAAAATGTTGTTAACTTGAACAACATTTTTACCTTTATTGTAAATCTCGTCTATCACATTTAATACTACTTATTTGTAAATTTTTCTTTCATCTCTTCTAAAAATTCTGGATTATCAAAATAATCTATTTGCATATTATGTTTTACTCTTTTTAAAGTTTCATTAGCTTTAATGTTTGCTTTTTTAGATCCTTCTTTTAAAATATCGTATACTGCATCTAAGTTTTGCATTAATTCTTGTTTTTTGCATCTAATTGGTGTTATGATTTCTATTAAAATATTAATTAAGAATTTTTTAATAGTTACATCTCCTAAGCCACCTTTAGAATAATGTTCTTTAAGTTCATCTAAATTCTTATAATCAGGTAAATACTTTTGGAAATGTTCATCATTACAGAAAACATCTAAGTAAGTAAATACTACATTACCTTCAACCTTACCTGGATCACTTACCTTTATATGATTAGGATCAGTATACATTTGCATAACTTTCTCTTTTATTTCTTCATTAGTGGCATCTAAATAAATGCAATTATTAAGTGATTTACTCATTTTAGCTTTGCCATCTATTCCAGGTAGTCTATGGGCTTTTTCATCTTCTGGTAATAATTCTTTTGGTGTAACTAAAGTATCTCCATAAATATGATTAAAACTATGAACTATTTCTCTTGCTTGTTCAAGCATTGGAAGTTGATCATCCCCAACCGGAACAGTTGTAGCATCAAATGCTGTAATATCTGCAGTTTGACTTACTGGATAATTTAAAAATCCTGAAGGTACACTTTCTTCAAAGCCTCTTAATTTAATTTCATTTTTAACTGTTGGATTTCTTAAAAGTCTGGAAACACTAACTAAATTCATATAGTAAAAAGTAAGTTCAGTTAATGCAGGAACTTGTGATTGAATAAAAATAGTTGTTTTTTGGGGATCTATACCACAAGCAAGGTATAAAAGGGCTACCTCTAAAACATTATCTTTAACTTTTTGCGGATTCAAAAAATTATCAGTTAAAGCTTGGGCATCCGCAATCATCAAATAAATTTCATCATAATCTCCACTATTTTGTAACTTAACTCTATTTTTTAGAGAACCAACATAATGACCTAAATGAAGTCTACCAGTAGGTCTATCACCAGTTAATATAATTTTTTTCATAAAATCACCACTTGTATATATTTTATCATAGATTTATAGACTATTCTATCTTTAAAATATGTTATAATTAACTCAGATGTTAATTATCATTAAATTAAATATAATTTATATGAGGAGTGATATAATTGATAAAATATGAAACTAATTCTAAAAATGTTAAAGAAGGACAAATTTTTATTGCTTTAAAAGGACTTACTGTTGATGGTCATGATTATATCGATGATGCCATTAAAAATGGTGCTAGTAAAGTTGTTGGTGAAAAAGATTTAACTTTAAGTGTGCCTTATGAAAAGGTTGAAGATACTAATGCTTATTTAAAAAACGTTTTAAAAAAAGATTATGGTGATAAAATAAATAAACTTAAATTAATTGGTGTTACTGGTACTAATGGAAAAACTACAACTTGTTATTTAATTTATCAAATGCTAAATAAATTAGGATGTAAAACGGCTTATTTAGGTACTATTGGTTTTTATTATAATGATAAAAAAATAGAACTTAACAACACTACTCCAGATATCATAACTTTATATAATCTCTTAGTAGAAGCAGAAGAAAATGGTATAGAATATTTAGTTATGGAAGTATCTAGTCATGCCCTATCTTTAGATAGAATTGCTGGTTTATCTTTTGAAGCATGTGGTTTTACCAATTTAACTGAAGATCATTTAGATTATCATAAAACAATGGAAGCTTACTTAAAGGAAAAAGTTAAAATTACTAATTATTTAAAACCAACAGGAACAATGATTTTAAATAGTGATGATAAAGCATCAGAAAAATTTAAAATATTTAAAAATTATCGAACTTATGGAACTCGCGGTGATTATAAAATTGTTAATTATAGTATAAAACCAGATCATACTGACTTAGAATTTGCTTATGATAATAAAAATTATCAAGTAACTACTAATTTAACTAGTAAATTTAATATATATAATTATTTAACTTGTATTGCTATATTAAATAGTTTAGGTTTTACATTAGAGGATTTAGTCGCTAAAACTAAAGAAGTATATCCGCCAAAAGGAAGATGTGAAACTTATAAAGTAGGTAAAGGTTATGCAGTTGTAGATTATGCTCATACACCTGATGCTGTAGAAAAAGTAATTATGGCTTATAGTGAACTTAAAGAAAATAGAATTATTACTATTTTAGGGTGTGGTGGAGATAGAGACCCGATAAAAAGACCTATTATGGGAAGTATTGCTACTAGATTAAGTGATTATGTTATCTTTACTAATGATAACCCTAGAACAGAAGATCCTAAAAAGATTATGGAAGATATTGTTAGAGATAATAAAAATACTAATTATGAAATTATATATGATCGAAAAAGTGCTATTACCAAAGGAATTAATATGTTAGAAGATAAAGATATTCTTTTAGTATTAGGAAAAGGTCATGAAGATTATCAAATTATTGGTCATGAAAAAATTCATTTAGATGATGCAGAGATAATCAAAAGTTTCATGTAAAAAAGACTTGGTTTAAGTCTTTTTATTTTGTTAACATATCTCTTATAACATTCTCTAAATATTTTAATTTATCTTCACTTGGTACATTTTCTAGATAAATTGGTTTACCAATAATAATAGTGGGATGACTTCTAAATTTAAATTCACCTTTAATTGCAAAAGGGATAATTGGAGCATTAGTTTTGGTAGCAAAAGATATTACTCCTGGTTTAAATGGTAATAATATATCTTCTTTATGAAATGTACCTTCTGGGAATATAGCTAAAACTTTATCAGCATTTAATATTTCGATAGCAAGTTCTTTTGCGATAGGATTTTTAGTTTTTCTATCAACTGGTATTAAATGCATTTGTTTAAAGATAAAAGAAAATTTACCTTCAAATAATTCTTTTTTAGCAATTATATGAATTGGTCTAGTAGATGCTTTAAATAATAGATAAGAATCAAAATTACCAGTATGATTTCCCGCTAAAATGAATTTACCACTTTTAAGTATGTTTTCTCTTCCTACTACTTTACCGCCAAAGTAAATATTACCAAAGAAAACTATTAAAGAAGAAAATAAATGATAAAAGAAATAATTATTTGGTAATTTCAACTGTTTCATCTATTCTACCCTCTAACAACTCAGGATTATCTAATATATATTGCATTAATTGAATTGATTTAATGAAATAAAAGCCATCAGCAATCCGTTCATCCATAGTAATACCAAATTCACAATAATATTTTACTTTATCTTGAACTTTTTCCTCTCTAATTTTACCTATTGTTATAAGGCCAGAACAAGTTCCAAAATCAGTAATATTATGATAAATACCATCACAATCAAAAGTACCAACATTAGATACAACCATACTACTATAATAGATATTATCTTTAATTAGGGAATTAGGTAACGCACCATATCTATCTAATAATTTCATTAAACCTATTACAGGAATTCTTATAATATTAGGTAATTTACTTAAAGTATCAATAGCGTTATTTGCACCATTACCACTATCTTGATGATTTCTAACATTTGTTACTTTATCACCTATTTTTTTACTTAATGAAAATAAATTATCATCATTTTTAATTGGTAACACAACCATAATTTCTTTTGATTTATCAGTAAAATCAATTTTCATAACATAAGATAAAGTTATATCATCATGTTCATAGATATGTCTATTTTGAACGAATCTATTTAATAAAGGACGATTATAAATTGTTTTACCAAATAAAGTACAAAAGGCATGAAAATAAGTGATCTTTTCTCCCTTGTCTTTTAATTTTTTTAGATATTCAACTAGATTAGTTACATCCATTTTTTGATTGATGTAGACTTCTCCTAATGATCTAGTTGGTTTTAAATCAATTAATATTTGATTAGTACCATTTACATCAGTACATCTAACTGCATCTTTTCGATCACCAAATTTTTTCTTCTTCATAAATTTTTCCTATTCTATTATATTATTTCTTACAATATAATTATACCAAACAACACGTATTATAAGCAAATTTTGTGTTGCAAATTCAAAAAAATAATGGTATTATTTATCTAGGCCTTAAAAAGAGGCAAAGCAATTAACTTAGAATGCAGGTGTAGTTTAATGGTAGAACTATAGCCTTCCAAGCTATTAACGTGGGTTCGATTCCCATCACCTGCTCCAAAGTGAAATACGCTCGAACTTTTCGAGTTTTGATAGATAACTAATTCAAAAAATGGATTAGTTTTTTTGTA
>CANQZN010000024.1 GCA_947628365.1 uncultured Bacilli bacterium
AATATATAATTATCTTATAAAATAGAAAGAAGATATTTTATGAGAATAATTAACAAGAAATATTTATTGATAATACTATTGGTGGGAGTAATATTAACCGGTGTCATAATTTTAAAGCCAAAAGAAAAAGTTAAGTTAGATAATGTAGTATTAAAACAAGAGGTAAATAATAGAACATTTGCAATGTATAAAGAAGAAGGAAATGATTATGTTCCGGTTAATGATAATAAATTTCCGGATATGTATGTACTAAATCTAACCAAATCAAAATGTATAGATAATAATGGAAAAGAATTAGAAAATGTATTAAGTTATGAAAATGATAAAGTAATAATAACAAGTGGAAATACCACTTATTGTTATTTATACTTTGATAAAAGTTTAGGACTTGAAATAAAAGAAAAAGAACCAAATAGATTAAGTACAGATAAAATAAGAGGAGCCATGTATCGGTTTCAAGGACAAGCAAATAATGATGTTCAAAATTATATCTGTTTTGGAACAAGTGATAAAGAAGAATGTGTAACAGATACTGATCATCATATGTATAGAATAATAGGAATTGAATCTGAAACTGGAAGAGTAAAAGTAATAAAAAAAGAAGCATTAGAACAGACATATCAATGGCATACAGATATAGATACAGATATAGATTTTCCAAATAGTAAAATATATGAAGCAATAAAAAGTTCTAGTTTCTTAGAAAATCCTACATATGTTCCGGATGGTTGGGAAATTAAAATATCAAATAACACGTGGATGTATGGAGATATGTTGGGTGATGATCCCCTTGGAGCAAATCAAACTGGAGAAGAAGTATACAAAACAGAAACAGGTCAAAAAGCAACAGAGTGGTATAATTCTGTAACAAAAGAAACTCCTAATGCACAATCAACAATAGTCAAATATCAATATTCGCCTCATATAGATGAAACAATATATTATACAAATGGCTATGGCAATTGGACAAAATCATTTGAAGGAAAAGTAAGTTTAATGTATTTACACGATTATAATTATTCAGTTAGTGATGAAGCAAATTGCTATCATACTACATCAAAATATGAAGTATGTAGAACTGGATGGATGCATTTAAGCCAAAATGACCCGAGTGCGCCGATTCTTAATGAGTGGACCATGTCGCGTACTGGCTATGGCATTTTTAATGGCTATTTCGATGGGCATCATGTAAATTCTGAAGGTTTTTATAGCGAACATCCTTTGGCTAATAGCCTTTCCGTTCGTCCTGTGTTCTATCTTGCATCTGTAAATGAATTAGCGGGTGGATCTGGAAAGCTTGATGACCCTTTTATCATAAAATAATATATTTACAAATAACCTTCATTGACAAAATTAAAAGAGATAATATATAATATTTTTATCACTTATACATAAGTGAAGTTAGCAACAATGGAGGAAAAATGAGATTAGCATTAGATGAGTTTAAAGGGGCATCTGTGAATGATATTTATTTAGATTTATCTTCTTTAATAGATGCTCTATATAGTAAATATCAATATTTTTTCTCAAATAAAAAAGAGTATAATAATCTTATGTATACTTTTCTAGAGCCTTTGAGAAAAGATATTGTATCTAAAAATGTAACCGATATAGATTCATTTAGTCAAAAATATTTTCGTAAAAAGTTAAGTAGTTATATAACTAAGAAAATAGAAAAGAATAAGAAAATTTTATATAATGCATTAGATAATTACATTACTGCTAACTTTAATGATGTGTATAATAACAAAAATATTGTTAAATTTTTAGATACTTTGAATAGTTTTTTAGATACTAATCATATAGAAATTAATATTGATTTGTGTGTTGATCTTTTAAATAATTTACCAAAATTAGCAGAAATAATAAAATTTATTGAAAAAAATGAGAATAATGATTACTCTAATAATCAATTAATTTATAGTTTAAAAATAGCCTATATGTTAATTAATGGAGAAGATGTTAAAGAAGATAATATAAATGATGATGTTGATGATACTAATGAAGTAGAGAGTTTATATAATGATAATGAATACCCTAAAGAATATGATTACAATGGTTCATATGATCCAATAAAAATATACATGAAACAAATAGCTTCTAAACCAGTTTTAACACAAGAGGAAGAAGTAAAATTATTCAGGGCTTATCATGATGGAGACAAAAAAGCAAGAAAAGAACTAATTGAAAGAAATGCAAGATTAGTTATAAGTATTGCTAAAAAATATCAAGGCCGTGGATTAGCATTTGAAGAATTAATTCAAGAAGGAAATATAGGTTTAATGACAGCAGTTGACAAATTTGACATTGATAAAGGCTATAGATTTTCTACTTATGCTTATTGGTGGATAAGACAAGCTATTACTAGAGGTATTGCAGATTATGGAAAAACGATAAGAATACCTGTTCATGTAGGTGAATTTATTAGCAAATATACTAAAGTTAAAAACAAATTAACTATGGAATTTAATAGAGAGCCAACTTTAGAAGAAATTGCTAAAACTCTTGATGTATCAGCTGATAAATTAAAAAATATTTTGGATTTAACAAAAGAGCCTGTGCATTTGGAAGAATTAATAAAAGAAGATGAAGATACTGAATTTGCTAATTTTATTCCTGATGAAAATGCAATATCGCCTTTAGAAAATGCCGAACATGTCATGCTTACTGAGGATATAAAAGGTGTTTTAGATATGCTAACTGAAAGAGAGCGAGAAGTAATTATACTAAGATATGGTTTAGAAGGTAATCGCCGTTATACATTGGAAGAAGTTGGCGAAATATTTTCGGTGACTAGAGAGCGAATAAGACAAATTGAAGCAAAAACTATAAGAAAACTTAGAAATAGTAAAATTAATAAAAAATTAACCCCTTATAAAAATGAAGTGCATAGTCAAATTGATATATCATCATCTAATAATATTCAAAAAGGAAAAATACCTTCTAAGTCAAAAGCAAAAAATAATGAAAGCGAATTTACTGGTAAAAAAATTATTATTGAAAGTTCACCTAAGATTACACCAAGTTATCAAACATTTTATTCTTATTTTCCAAAGTATAGTTATGAACAAGTTTTAGAAGCATATCATAAGTTAAGTGAGTTTGATAAAAAAATAATTACAGATTGTTTTGGAGAAGATTTGAAAAACAATGGTAAAATTAAAAATTGCTCACCTACTAAATTTGAGATGTTTCGTAACTTTATAATAAATAAAATTGTTAATTTAATAAATAATAAAGAAGATAAAAATACTCGTGAAGAAGTATTACAAATACCAGAAAAAACACCAAAATCTATTGAAAAGGGAAACGAGCAATTAAGTGTGTCTCAAGAGGATACAAAAAGAAAACTAAATCAAATAACTATTTATGACTATTTAAAAGATTATAGTAAAGAAGATGTTGATTTAGCCTTACAAATGTTTGATGAAAATAGTTTACAAAGAGCACAAAATTATATAGATTATCGAAATGGCTTAAAAAAACTAGAAAATATAAAACTCGAAGCTAATTATTTTGGTAGCACTATGATGCCCAAAATAAGAAATATATTGGCATATATTGGTAAATTACGTAATAGTGGCACAACAGATAGTAAAAAAATTCTAAATGAGTTAAAAAGAAAATTTAATAAACGCATGGGAGGATTAGATGACAATATTACTATTTATGACTATTTAAAGGATTATAGTAGGGAAGATGTTGATATAGCATTAAATACTTTTAGCAAAAGTAGTCTACAAAGAGTAAATGATTATTTTGATGCTGTTAATGGTTTAAAAAATACTGATAATTATTTTAAAGATAAAAGATATATTTGGGGTTTTATACTGCCCAAAATTAAAAAAGTACTTTTATATATTAAGGAATTACATAGTGAAAATATAGAAGATAAAGAAATAATTATTAGTAAGGTAAATGCTAAATATAATCAAATATATAATAAAAAAGTTCAAAAAAGTATTTATGATTATTTAAAAGGTTATAGTAAAGAAGATGTAGATTTAGCCTTGCAAATGTTTAATGAAAATAGTTTACAAAGAGCCCAAAATTATATCGATGATTTAAATGGCTTGAAAGAATGTGAAAATAAAAAGACTGAATCTAGCTATTTCAAAGGTTGGATGCTACCTAAATTGAAGAAAATATTAACTTATATTAATGAATTACGTAATAATGGTATAAACGATAACAAAATAATTTTGAATGAATTAAAAAACGATTTTGATAAACGCATGACAAAATTTGCTGGTAAGATTACAATTTATGATTATTTAAAAGGTTATAGTAAAGAAAATGTAGATTTAGCCTTGCAAATGTTTGATGAAAATAGTTTACAAAGAGTCCAAAATTATATCGATTATCGAAATGGTTTAATAGAACTTGAAAATAGAAATGCTGATTCTAGTTTTTTCAATGGTTGGATGCGACCTAAAACGGGAAAAATTTTAACTTATATAAGCGAACTTCGTAATAATGGTATAAATGATAATGAAATAATTTTGAATGAATTAACAAATAAATTTAATAAACGCAAGCCTAAAATAGTTAGCTATATTACTATATATAATTACTTAAAAGAATATAGTAAAGAAGATATTGATTTAGCCTTGCAGACATTTAGTGAAGATGGTTTACAAAAATTACAAAATTATCTTGATTATCGTAATGGTTTAAAAGAATTAGATAGTAAAGTTAATGTCCGTAATTATGTTCATTGTTTTATGATTCCCAAAATGCGTAAAATGTTAAATTATATTGACGAACTACATAAGATGGGAATAAATGATGATAAAATTATTTTAGTAAAACTTAAATTAAAATTTAATAGAAGAGGAACTCATAAAAGTGATGAAGACATTAAAATATCTTTTGTCCCACTAAAAGATAAAGAAACTTCTAAAACAACAATCTTTGACTTTTTTCCAAATTATACGGAAGAAGATATTAAACAAAGTATTCTATATTTAAGTAGCTTTGATAAGAAAATAATTACTAAATGTTTTGGTGAAGATTTAGATATTTTAATAGTATCAACTAGTAGTATGGAATATAATATATTTAGTACAACAGTAGTAAATAATATAAAGAAAAATTTAGAAACTATTAAAAAAGATGGTGTAAATAATTTAGAAAAGCCAAAAGAAACAGTAAAAGTTGTAGAGGAACCACTTGATTATATTAAAAGACCAAAAGAAGTTAAAAATATCTATTATTATATTAATGAATATCCAGCTGATTTAGTGGATGAGGCAATTAAGTTATTAAATGAATCTGATACGAGAATTATTACTAGTATGTTTGCAAATGGTTTAGATAATAAAAAGACAGCACCATCTGGTTCTCATGCGTATATGAGTTTTTTAAATACTACTAAAAAACATATTATAAGTATCATAGAAGCCTTAAAAAATAATGAAGAAATTCCTAAATTTAAAAATGTAAAAACTAAAGATTCTTATAATTCTTTACTTGCTTATTTTGATGGTGTTGATAGGGATACTTTATTACTAGCGTTAAATAAACTAGATAAAGATAGTCAAGACATTATTAATATGTATTTTGATGCAAATAATAATTATGAACTTAAAATAGATAAGAAAACTCCCGAATTTCAAAGACAGTTTCATAATATTCGTAGTAAATTAAATATCATTATAAAAAATATGAGCAATGCTCAGAAATTAAATGTTTCTTATGAAAAAGTTAAAAAATCTTCTACGTCTATGGCTGGCAAAATAAACAAATCTATATATGATTATTTTAAAGGTATAAGTAAAGAAGATTTATTAATAGTACTAGAAGATTTACCAAAAGAAAGCCAAGAATTACTTCATAGGTTATTCGGACCATCTTATGATTTAGAAATTGATAAATATAATATTAATCAAAGTGAGTTTCAACTTTTTAGAAGACATTATGTTCCATCCATTTTAAAAAAATTGAAATGGATTCAACAAGCGAGAGATAATAATATAGTTTGTAAAGAAGATATTATTGAATTTATGCATTGTCATTCTCATAAAACTAAAACGGCTATTTATGACTACTTTGAGGGTGAAGCGAAAGAAAATGTCAATGATGCTATTTTAATGCTGACAGATGAACAAATTGAGGTTATTAAATCTTGTTATGGTGATGATTATTGTCATCATCAAAAAGAAGTAACAGATAGTAATAATTATAAACGTTTAAGTTACACAATAATAAATTTAATTAAGAAAAACTTAGAAATTTTAAAAACTAAAAATGAGAAAATAAAGAAAGAAAATTTAGTGTATATAGTTTTGGGTTTAAAATATGGTTATTTAAAAGATAAATGTTATAGTAATGAAGAAATAGCAAGTATCTTAAATATTCCACTTATGGATGTTATTGAGATAGAGAAAAGAGAAGTACAAAAGTTACAAATGATTTTAACAAAATTTTATATAAATAAAGTGGAAAATGAACAAACTTTAAAAAGACGCAAAGAGGACGAATAATCGCCCTTTTTTATTGCATTTTAAATATTTTTTTGCTATAATATCAGCTTGTATTAAAGGGGGAGAATATATTGCCAGACTTAAAATTTAAATTTGATCTTAAAAGGCCATTAGATAGACAAATTTGTGAACAATTATATGAAAAAATAGATGATTTAAATAAAGAAATAACTAATAAATTAAATGAACGAGAAGAATTATTAATAGATGACTTTAACAGCTTAAATTGTAGGGAATTAGATAGTTATATGACAAATATTGCGTTTGCTTTAAACGATATAAGAGAGACAGAAGATTTAGTTGAAGACTTAATAGAAACTTTTAAAGAGTGCCTTGCAAAATATTCCAAACATCGCAAGATCTTTATGGAAATTCTTTTAATAATTTATTTAATTACATCTTTTATTGGTCTAAATGTAGCTCCTTTCCTTACTACTTTAATGTCTATTTTGTTCTTAAAAATAAATGTTGATTCACTAATTACAATAAAAAAAGAAAATAAGAATATTACTGAATTAAATAATGCAATACAAGAAAATTTGGTTAGACTTGATGAGAGACATGACAAGTTATTTAGTGAATATTTAAAATCTTTTAATATTAAAGTAAAGAAAGAAAATGCTTGCCTTGATTATTATCCAAAGAAATCATTAAATACTTATCAAATATATCCAGAATTTAGAAAAATAGCTCATAATGGTGGAACAATGTATGTAAGTGAATCACGATATTTAGAATATTGTGAAACTTGTGAACAAGAATTTAAAGTTTATCCAAGTAATGATAAATTAACAATTGCTAAACATGTTTTAAATACTTATCTTGCTACTGGTGAAATATTACCTATGAATATGGAAGTAAGTTATTTTGTTAAGGTTTCTTTGCAACATTATTTAAATAGTGATTTAACTAATGTAGAAGATCTTTTGAAATTATATAAAGAAAATATAAATGGTAAAAGTTTAAAAAGGAGAAAATGAAAATGAACAAAGAAGAAATAAATGAATTTATAGCATTAACAGAGGAGAAATTTGCTAAATTAAGAAAATTTATTGATAAATTATACAATTTTAGTTATGAAAATAAAAATAAGGCTATATCTAATAAGAAAGAAGTATTGGACGAAATAATAATGGGCATGGACTCTTTAAATGCATTAGGTAATTCTTATTTCAGTGGTGTTCGCGAACTTAAAAATATATTAGATAACGAAGATAAAAAGAATAAAATAAAACTAATACTATTATTACTTTGTCATTTAGCAGGATATACTTTACTTATGGTTAGTCCCATACTTACTATTATATGTTGTTTAATAACGGGCTTTAGTTTATCAAAAACAGCAAATGATGCTCATGATAATGATGAGTTAACTAAAAAGCTAATTAATCAAATAGGAATATTCAATAGAGAATTTAGTGATCTTAGTATTACTTTAAATAATGTCCATACTTTTATATTATCATCTTATGATGAGATAGAAGATATAAAAATAGTTGATAAAAATAAAAGTATGGTTTCTAGTAATGATATAGATGATTTATTAGAGTCAATTTATCCTAAGGAAGAAGAGCAAAATTTAATTTTAAAGAAAAAAATTACAAATAAAAAAAGGAAATCGAACCATTAGAGATAATATATATAATTAGAGGGAAAAATGCAATCAATAAGCGAAGAAAAAATTAATGAGATAAGAAATTCAGCTGATATAGTCAGTATAATTTCAGATTATATTCCACTAAAAATGCATGGCAAAAATTATTTTGGTATTTGTCCATTTCATGATGATCATACCCCAAGTATGTCAGTTTCAAAAGATAGACAATTATTTAAATGTTTTGTTTGTAATAAAGGTGGTAATGTTTTTACATTTGTTAAGGACTATGAAAATATTTCTTATATTGAAGCAGTTAAAAGGGTTGCAGATAAAGTTGGAATTCCTCTTGATGTAAGTATTACTAAGAAAAATACTAGTAAATATCAAAAAGAATATGAAATAATGGAATACGCAACTAAAATATTTCAAAACAATTTAAATAGTAAAGCTGGTAAAGATGCAAAAGAATATCTAGAAAGTAGAAGTATTACAGAAGATATTATTAAAGATTTTCAAATTGGTTTAGCTATAGATGATAAAACTTATTTATATAATGCTTTAGTTAAGAAAAATTATGATTTAAATGTTTTAGACGAACTAGGGCTTATAAATAAAGATGGCTTAACAGGATATGATAAATTTCAAAATCGAATAATGTTTCCAATAACCAACTTAGATGGTGCTGTTGTTGGTTATACTGGTAGAATATTTAATGGTGAAGATAGTGCTAAATATATAAATACGAAAGAAACTAGTATTTATAAAAAAGGTAATATTTTATTTAATTATTATAATGCTAAAAACTATATCCGAGATAATAAATATGCGATTTTAGTTGAAGGTAATATGGATGCTATCAGGGTATATTCAAGTGGTGTTAAAAATGTTTTAGCTCTAATGGGAACAGCAATCACCAAAGAACAAATCGATATTTTAAAGAAGTTACATGTACCAATAATATTAATGCTTGATAATGATAATGCTGGGGCTTTAGCAACACATAATATTGGTCTAGAATTTAATAAACAGAATATTGAGACTAAAGTAGTTAGATTAAGTGGGGCTAAAGATCCTGATGAATATATTGTTAAGTTTGGGGTAGAGGGGTTTAAATCCGCTATTAAACATAGTATAAGCTTCTTAGATTTTGAACTCAATTATCTAAAAGAAGGCAAAGACTTAACTAACACCGAAGAATTAATTAAATATATTAAAGAAGTTTTAAGTGTTATTGAAGATAAAGATAATTTAACGAAAGAAATAACGATTAAGAAAATTAGTGATGAATATAATATTTCTTATGATACTTTGAAACAAGAAGTTAATTTTGAAAGTGAAAAAAAAGAGACACCAAGAAAGATTATCCCATCTAAAAAGATTAATAATAAATATCAAGTATGTGCTTATACTATTTTATATTTTCTAATGAGTGATGAAAAATATATTAAAATATTTAATACTAAGTTAGGATATTTAAAAAATAGTAATGAAAGAGATTTAGTATCAGAAATTGAATATTATATAAAAAAATATGGTAAAATCAATTTAGCTGACTTTATCAGTTATGCTGAAAATTATGATATTATTAAAGATTTAGTTAATACTATATGTGAAACAATAAATTTTGAAGAATTAGATGACCAGATATTTATGGATTATATTAAAGCTTTATCCGATATTTTAAGAAAAGAAAATATTAAAGAGATAAAAAATAAGATTCATAATTCAGTAGATATCAATGAACAAATCGATAATATTAATAAACAAATAGCAATAGCTAAAAAAATGATAGATGAGAAAAAGGAAGTGTAGATAAAATGGTAGAAATTAAAACATTTGAAGAAAGAAAGAAAGAATTAATAGAAAAGGGAAAAGAAAAGGGCTATATTACTTTTGAAGAATTAGCTTCGTCATTAAAAGGGTTAGAAATTGATAGCGATTCTTTAGATGAATTATATAATGCTTTTGTTGAAGAAGGTATATCTGTTATTACCGAAGAAGATGCAAGTGAAGCTGAAGGTGGCGTAATTCCATCCCATTTAGAAGAAGAACCAGTGATATTAGATGATGCCGAAATTACTAAAGATGTTAATATTAATGATCCAGTTAGGATGTATTTAAAAGAAATTGGACGTATTAGCTTATTATCTAGTGAGGAGGAAATGAATATAAGCGTTAGAATTGCTGATGGTGATGAAGATGCTAAAAGAATTTTAGCAGAGTCAAATTTGCGTTTAGTAGTATCTATTGCTAAAAGATATGTTGGTCGTGGTTTACTTTTCTTAGATTTAATTCAAGAAGGTAACATTGGCCTTATGAAAGCAGTTGAAAAATTTGACTATGATAAGGGTTATAAATTTTCAACTTATGCAACTTGGTGGATAAGACAAGCAATTACAAGAGCTCTAGCGGATCAAGCAAGAACAATCAGAGTACCAGTTCATATGGTTGAAACTATTAATAAAATGGTTAGAGTTCAAAGGCAAATGACTCTTGAACTCAATAGAGAACCAAGTGAAGAAGAAATAGCTAAAAAAATGGGTATATCTGTTGATAAAGTACGTGAAGTTATGAAGATTAGTCAAGAACCAGTTTCTCTTGAAACACCAATTGGGGAAGAAGAAGATTCTCATTTAGGTGACTTCCTTAAAGATGAAAATAGTTTATCACCAGAAGAATATACCGAAAATGAAATATTAAAGGAAGAGATAAAAGAAGTTTTAAAAACATTACAACCAAGAGAACAAGAAGTATTGGAACTTCGTTTTGGTTTAGTTGATGGCACTTGTCATACTCTTGAAGATGTTGGTAAGAGATTTAATGTTACAAGAGAGAGAATTAGACAAATTGAAGCAAAAGCTTTAAGAAAATTACGCCATCCATCAAGAGCTAAAAAATTGAAAGATTTCTTAGATAATTAATGAATAGTGAAAGAATTAAGACTATTGCATCTTTAATAGATAAAAGTGATGTAGTAGTAGATATTGGCTGTGATCATGGATACTTGCCAATTTATCTTAAATTAAATAATTTATGTAAGGAAGTATACGCCAGTGATATTTCAGTTAATGCTTTAAATACTGCGAAGAAAAATTTTCAAAAATCTCATGTTAAAATAAAAACATTTTTAACAGATGGCATGAGTGATATTGATGAATATTTTAATACTGTTGTTTTAGCAGGTATGGGTACACATACTATTTTACATATTTTAGAAGGCGAAAAAATTCCTAATAAGTTAATTTTAGCAAGTAATAATGAACTAGCTAAATTAAGAAGTAGAGTAAATAAAATGGGTTATACTTTAGATAAAGAATTAGTTATATTTGAAAATAATCATTATTATAGTATTATGTGCTTTTTAAAAGGTGATAAAAAATTAACAAACAAAGAAATTAAATTTGGTATCAGTGGGAATAAAGATTATTATAAATATTTAAAAGATAAAAACACGCAAATAATGAAAAAAGTACCATTAAGTAAGAAAATAAAATTAAAATATGAAAATTATATATTAAAAGGTCTTATTGAAAAAAAGTAGGACCTTTTTGATTGTTTAAAATTTGCTTATTTATTTTTTCTTTTATTGGTGCCATATTTTTAGCAGTATTAGTCATAACTCTATTAGTAGTGGTATTTCCTAATTCTCTAATAATACTTATTGCTTTGCCAGCATTACTAATCATTGGTTTAGCTTCTTTATAAAGAGGTATTATTTGATTAACAACGCCCAAAGTCTTAGACAGCCCACCAAGAACTTTAGTAAATGATAAACCGCCTAGAGTTGCTCTTGGTCCAAACATATAAATCACCTATTAATAATTTATGCTAAATAATTTGTAAACACACATTTTATGAAAAATAAATATTATAGTCTAGTAACTTTAAGTAAATTATGCTATAATCAAAAAAGATAGTAAAGGAGTATAACTTATGAATGATACAGCCATACCACAACCAACTATACCGCAAAAAAAATCCAGTTTTTCAATTGTTAAACTCTTCAAAAACATATTTTTAACAATTGCCTATATTCCATATTATTCTTTTATAGGTATTAAAGCCTGTACATTCGATTTATTCGTTTCTTTATATAATAGTGCTAGTTGGCATTTAGATAAAGCATACAGGACTACTAAAAATGCCATTGATAAAAATCCAAATAATGTTTATAATGATGATTCTGATAATAGAAAAAAGAAAAAACAAAAAGTTTATAAATACAGTGCCAAAACTATGGCTAAGCTAGAGGCTGAGTATCAAGAACTTGCAAGAGACTTACAAACAACTGGAGCAACTAGAAGTAAAGAAGTTAATATTTATTTATTTAAAGTAAGAGATCAAAATGGTAAAATTATTACTGGAACTATGAGTGGTTTATCTAAACTTGATATCAATGCATTTTTAGTTAATGAAGGATATACAGTATATAGTATTAAAACTAGTCCAACAATTAATTTCTTATTTAAAGAAAGTAGTATGGGACTTGGAGCAACTAGAATGAGTACTAAAGAATTAATTTTCTTTCTAACTCAATTATCTACTTACCTAAAAGTTGGAATTACTTTAAATGATGCCATTAGAATGCTTACAAAACAAATGGCTAAGAAAAAGAATAAAGTAAGAGCATTCAAGTCAATTTCATATGAATTAATGTTAGGTTCTTCATTCTCAGCAGCAATGGAAAAACAAGGAGCTTTATTTCCACCTCTTTTAATCAATATGATTAAAGCAGCTGAAGCTAGTGGTACTTTAAATGAAACTCTTGAAGATATGGCTAATTATTATACGGAAATAGATGAAACAAAGAAACAAATGAAGAGCGCTATGACATATCCAGCTATAATAAGTGTATTCGCTATTGGTGTTGTTATCTTTATTTTAATTTTTATTATTCCTAAGTTTGTAGATATTTATGAACAACAAGATATGACTTTAAATGGTCTAACTTTATTCATTATTAATTTTAGTAATTTCTTAAAGAATAATATAATTACAATATTGGGTGTTTTTGTTTTAATAATAATTGCTTTAGTAGTATTATATAAATATGTTAAAGCATTTAGAAGAACTTTCCAAATAATCTTAATGCATATTCCAGTAATTAAAGATATTATTATTTATAATGAACTTGCTATTTTTACTAAAACATTTGCATCTTTACTTCGTAATAATGTTTACATTACTGAAAGTATTGATATTTTAAGTAAAATAACTAATAATGAAATATATAAAAGTATTTTATATAGAACAATTAATAATATTATTAAAGGTGAAAAAATATCTGAAGCCTTTAAAGACCATTGGGCAGTTCCAGATGTTGCGTACTTTATGATTGTAACTGGTGAATCTACTGGTGAACTTGATAATATGATGGCTAAAGTTAGTACTTATTATCAAGGGTTACATCGTAATGTAGTTAATAACTTAAAAGCATTTATTGAACCAATCTTAATTAGTTTCTTAGCTATAGTAGTTGGTGGTATAATTATTGCTGTTATAATGCCAATGTTCCAAATGTACAATTCAGTTATGTAGGTGATATTATGGGTTTATTAATATTTATAATCGGAACAATTTTAGGATCATTTTATTTAGTTATTGGAACTAGACTTCCTTTAAAAGATAACATTATTACTGGTCGCAGTAGATGTGATCATTGTAAACACGAATTAAAATGGTATGAATTAATACCAATTTTTTCGTATATATTCTTAATGGGTAAATGTCGTTATTGTCATAAAAGAATAAGTGCCTCTCATATTTTGATGGAACTTGCAAGTGGCATGTTATTCTTAGTTGGTTATTTATACTTAGGATTCACTTTAAGATTTGATATTTATGCCATTATTTTATCTATAGCTTTAATTGTATTTGTGAGTGACTTTAAATATATGGTTATCTTAGATTCACCATTAATAATTGGAGCAATATTAATTATAATTATAAGATATTTTGAAATAGGCCTTTTATGGACTATATATTCTATTATATATGGAGCTATAATGTTTTTCATTATGGTTGCTATTAAACTCATTGGTGATAGAGTATTTAAAAGGGAAAGCTTAGGTGGGGGAGATATTAAATTAAGCTTCTTAATTGGTCTTGTTTTAGGTTATCCTTTTACTGGCCTTAGAATGAGTCTAATTTGTCTAATTTTCTCAGCTTTTTTAGCATTTCCTTATGCCATCTCATCAGTTTATTTAAATAAAAAAAATGAACTTCCATATGGTCCATTTTTAATATCAGCTTTAGTAATAATATTTGTGTTCTTAGAGAAATTTACTAATTTACTAGCGTTTTTCTCATTAACTTAAAAAGTAAGCAATTATAGTACCAGCAACACTTAAAATCATTAAAATAAGCATAATCCAAACCATAATCTTTCTAGTCTTTTTATTCATAATTAACCTTCTTTCAATATATTAAAAATATATCATATTTACGGAATTTTTAAAAGCTTTTTTGCATATTCTTAAATGGAGATGAATATGCGAAAAATTATAGCAAGAAATAAGAAATATTTGTTGTTAGTAGGGATCATAATAGGAATTGGAATAATTATTGGCTTTTTTTATTATCAATTTTTAAGTAGTGATACAAAGTTAAACATTATAAATACGATAAAAGATGCTAATGTACTACAAAATAATGGAATTATTAAAGATTTAATAATTATGTCTCTTTTACTTGTAATGTCGTTTTTAATTATTGGCTTACCTTTTAGTATTTTTTATTTATTTTATGAAGGTATCTCGAATGGTTTTATTATAAGTATCTTTTTAGATGCTTTTAATTTACCTGGTTTAATTTTTATTTTATTATATATACTGGTAAATAATATTTTAATTTTATTTTTAATGGTGATATTTGTAAGAAAATTAATTAATATTTCAAGATACATGATTGGTTTAATTATTTATAGAAAAGATAATATACTCAAAGAAAAGATTATCTGGAACTTTCAAAATAGCTTATATATATTAGTATTTGTTCTTATTATTAATATTATTTTATATTTTATATCACCTTTAATTTTTAATAATTTAAAGGCTATTTTAATTCATTAAAAGTAAGACTTTAATTGAAAAGTTAAATTTCAGTTAATAAAAAAGAAATGAAAATAAATCTTGCAACAAAAAATATATAAAAAATGTTGTCAAGGACGAACGAAGTGAGCATGTTTAAATCCTTGACAACAGAAAGTT
>CANQZN010000025.1 GCA_947628365.1 uncultured Bacilli bacterium
ACATTTGCACTTTTAGCATGATCAATTGCTTCTTTTGTTTGTGGCATTACTCCATCATCAGCAGCAACTATAATGATAACAATATCAGTAACACTTGCCCCTCTTGCTCTCATTTCCGTAAAAGCAGCATGGCCCGGTGTATCAATAAAAGTTATTTTATTACCATTATGATTTATTTGATAAGCCCCAATATGTTGGGTAATTCCGCCAAATTCACCATCAACTACATGTGAGTGACGAATATAGTCTAAAAGAGTTGTTTTACCATGGTCAACATGTCCCATTATCGTAACAATTGGTGGGCGTTTAACTAAATCTTCTTCTTTATCAATGATTTCATATTTTTCAAAATTAGCTTCATCTTGAGTTTCTTCTTTTTTCAAAGTTTTATGATAATCTAGGGCTACTATTTCGGCATTTTCAAAATCAATTTTATCATTTAAAGATAACATTAAACCTAAAGACATTAACTTCTTAATAATATCTGTACCATTAACATTTAAACTATCAGCCAGTTCTTTAACACTCATACCTTGCTTATATAAAACTATGTCTTCAGATACATTATTACTCATTAATTTTTCTTTATGTTTATACATTTCTTTTTTTAACATTTTATAATTATCTTTATTATCAGCAGTTTTATTATCTTTTTTCTTTAATTTTTGCTTTTTAGATGTATTAGATTCGGATATATTATTACTTTCCATAATATCCATAGCAATATTTTCAACTAATTCATCTTCATCATAAGTTATTTCATCATCAGTACTAATTAAATTTAGAGTATTATCTAACATTATGATATCATCATCACTTAATACATCATCTTTACTACTCGCATTAATACCTAATTCCTTACATTTTTTTAATACTTCTGCTACTGACAAGTTTAAATCTTTTGCATAATCATTTACACTCATCTTTAACTCTCCTTCCCTTATTTTAACATACTCTCTAGTTCATTAAATATCTCATCTTGAACTTCTACTTCTAAAATTCTATCTAATATTTTACTCATTTTAGCTTTTTCAAATACTTCTATATCTTTTTTTAAGTAAGCGCCTCTTCCATTTTTCTTCCCAGTTAAATCTATTTCCACTACACCTTCAGGAGTTCTTACTATTCTTACTAAATCTTTTTTCTCACATTTTTCTTTAGTTACAACGCAAGTACGCATTGGTATTTTTCTCTGTTTCATCATTATTACTTATTCCCTTCTGCATTAATTTGGGATAAAGTTTTAATCTCTAATTTATATTTAGTAATCTTACTAGCAAGGCGAATATTACTTCCCTTTTTACCAATAGCAAGTGATAAATTATCATCTGTTACAATAGCTAGTGCTTCTTTTTTAACTTCATCAGTTATATTAACAATAACATTTTTAGCAGGACTTAGTGCATTAGCAATAAATACCTTTGGATCTTCATCATATAAAATTAAATCGACTTTTTCACCATTTAATTCTTTTAAGATATTAGCAATTCTACTTCCTTTTTCTCCAATACAAGCACCAATTGCATCAATTCTCTCATTAGTAGAATATACTGCTACTTTGCTTCTATTACCAGCATCTCTTGCTACACCATATAAAACGATTTCACCATCTTGTAATTCAGGTATTTCTGTTTCAAATAATCTTTTAACAAAACCATAATGTTTACGAGAAAGCATAATTACTGGTCCTTTAGTACCATTTTCTACTTTAGTTATATAAACTTTAATAGTAGAACCCATTTTAATTGTCTCTCCAGGTATAACTTCTGATTTTGGTAATATACCTCTAGTTCTACCTAAATCTATATAGTAGTTCTTTAAATCTTCCATAGCTACTAAGCCAACCATTAATTCATAAGCTTTATCTTGGAATTCTTCAATAATACTATTTTTTTCAGCTTCTCTTATTTTTTGAGTTACAACTTGTTTAGCTGTTCCGGCAGCAACACGGCCAAAATCTTTAGGAGTTACTTCTTTTTCAATTGTATCTCCAACTTTAGCCTTAGGATCAATCTTTTTGGCATCCTCAAGTAAAATTTGGGCATCAAGATTAATTGCTGGAGGAACTTCTACTACATTTCCTTCTTCATCAACAGTTTCACTTCCCTCATCAATTTCATCTACAACAACAAGATATGAAAATACTTTGATTTCTCCTGTTTCTCTATTAATATCTACTCTTACATTTGTCTTTGAATCAAAATTCTTTTTATAAGCAGTTTGTAATGCTAAAGTCATTGCTTCAAATACAACATCAGCACTAATATTTTTTTCTTTTACTATATTATCTAGTGCTTTAATAAATTCTTTACTATCCATACTATCCTCTTTCCTTACTAATAACATCTAAGATATATTCTTTATCACATATATCATATTCATCCACAATTGGATTTATAATATTGGTGGCCTCGACTATGCCATCCAAATCTATTCCTCCAACTTTGTCTAAAACTATTGTCAAGAAATTATATTTTCCTTTCTTTTCTAAATATATTTCATCAACAATAATTTCTTTTTCCTTTAATACTTCTTCTAATTTACTTTTTAAACTCTCTAAATTTTTCATACTCACCTCACCATATTAATAATAAAAGTGGGAAATTTCTGTCCCACTTAAATCTGCAATGATATTATACCAAATATTATTTTAATTAACAAGAGTAAAAAGATCCTATAAAACTATCCATTTGCCATTCTTTTTCCCACCAACACGATTAATAATACCTTTATTTTGCATATCACTCATCATAGTTTTAATAGTTCTAACGGATTTACCAGTAAGCATTGCTATTTCTTCTTGCTTAATTAATTCATTATTTTTAATAATATTAATAATTGCTTGTTCTTCTAAAGTATATTTATTATTTGATACAGGTGTATCTTCTTCTTGTTTATAATCTATATGCGTATATCTATTTTTAAGTTCATAATTGGTATCACTTAATAAGTTAAAGAAAAATTTTTCTAAATAAGATGTATCTTCAAATATATTTTTTTCAAAATTTTTATAATTAGCCCTAACTAATGAATTTCTAAAATACCACGAATTTTTTGCAAATACATCATCATTTATATTAAAACCAAATGTTCTTAAATATTTTATAATAAATACTGCCGTTGTTCTTGTGTTACCCTCACAAAAAGGATGTACTTGCCATATATTAGAGGTAAATCTAGCAATATGTTTAATTGAATCTTCTAGTGATAAATCTTTATAAGAAAAATTCTTTTCTTGATTTATATCATATTCTAATGCTTCTTTTATTGTTTCATAAGAAGAATAAATAACGGTATCTCCTTTTAAAACCCATTCTTTTTTAGTAAAATTATAATCTCTAATTTTTCCGGCTTCTTTATAAATTCCTTTAAATAATCTTGAGTGAATATTGATAAGTTCAAAAACATTAAAATTAAAACCTTGTTCACTCAATATTTCCGCTATTCTAACTGCTACTTTATCTGCTTCTTCGCTATTTTCAGCCTCTTCATTTTTCCTATTATCGGCTATTTTATAATATTCATCTATTTTTTTCTTTGCTTCTTCAATATCAATGCTTCCTTCAATATGTTCTTTAGCCGTATCAATTAAATATTTTGAAGGTTTTAAACCATCCACATCTTGAAGCCCAATTGCAGTTTCCCAAGTTTTAGCTTTTTCACTTTTATTTGGTTCATCTTGTTTAATATATCGAGATAATTCTAAGTTCCAATTTCCTTTTTTAGCCATCAATTATCACTTTCCTTATAGATAATATTATACTATTTAAAGTGCAAAAAAGCAATTTAAAAGTGCAATTTTTGCACTTTAAACCATTATTAAATATTTTTATTTGAGTAAACCATTATGAACTAATTTAGTTTCATTAACAACTACAAAAGCATCAGTATCATATTTTTTAATAATATTAGTTATCATTTTTAACTTATTATTATTAACTTGAATATATAACATATCTTTATCATTTCCTTCAAAGTCATCTTTTAGAGGAATAATAGAAACGGCGAATCCTTTCTTTCTAATAATATCCACTAACTTTACTGAATCCTTTTTAGGAATAACTTGTAATCCTACGACTCCTTTAATAAAATGATTAGAAATAAATGAACCAATATAGGTTCCAGTTGCGTATCCTCCAGCATAAGAAATAGCAATAAAAGCAGTATTACCTGTCGTATTTAAAGCTTCTCTTGCGACAATATACCACACTAAAACTTCAAAAAACGCGATAAAAAATGGTTCAATGGTTTTACCCTTCACAAAAAATACTGTTCTCACTGTACCTAAAGTTACATCGACAATACGAGCTGCAAAAATACGAATACAAGTAAATAACATAGTCCTCCTTATTAACGAGTAAAAACTAATATAAATATTAATAAGATTAAGAATAAAATAAAGCCTAAAACACAACCCCACATTATTGCATCACTTTTATCTTCTTCTCTTTTAACAAGTTGTTCATTGTCTTGATTATACATTTCACTTTTTAATTTGACTTGGGGAGCTTTTTTAGTTTCGTAATCATATTCATCATCATTATTATATCTATTAAAATTTTTATTCTTCATTACTTATTCTCCTACTTTCTATATGAAATTATACCAAATTTTAATCAATTTAAACATATATTAACAATTTATTTAGTCCACTTTACATTTTAATAAATTATGTTATGATAGATTTATAGGGTTATAGAAAGGTAAAAAATGAATAATACTATAACTCAAACTTTATATTTAGCAATTGATGATTCTGGTCAGCTTTCTAAAAGGGATAATATTATGGTTTTTGGAGGTATTGTTTTCTTTGACGATGTGAGTAAAAACAGATTTATGCAAAAATATAGTAATCTAGTAAACAATATGAAATGCCATTATTGTTATTTTAAACGACATTGCAATAATCATTGTCCTGAATTAAAACACTCTAATATCAAATTAAAACATAAACTTGAATTTTTAAAAGTTATTAGAAATGAATATTTAATCGGTGCCGTTATTGATACCACTAAAATATATCCAGGTATTATGTCATCTTCTAAAGCCAAAGGAAGATTTTTAGATTATGGTATTAAAATGCTAATTAAAAATTGTATTAAAAGTTTAATTAAACAAAATATAATAAGTCCCAATAATGATTTAAAAATTATTATTCATATTGATGAAAGTAATTTTAAAACTAATGGTTATTATAATTTAAAAGAAAGTATATACGAAGAACTTACTAAAGGAATTGGTAATATCAAAAATAATATTCATTTTAAAAATATTATCAATGGTAATTTAGAAGTAGTTTTAACTTATGATTCTTCTTCCCTATCTTATTTAATTCAAGCCTCTGACTTAATTGCTGGTTCTATTCGTAGCGATTTAATTAACGATAAAAAATATATTTTAAATAATATTAATGACATAATTAAACTACCATAATAAAAAAATTTTTAATCTAATTATTGATAAATATTATAATTTTTCTTATACTATTAATGACGGGAGTTGGTAGCCCCAGCCTAGCTTCGGCGGTTATGGTATAACTATAATATGCGATAAATAGAAGGTTTTTGCCTAGCAAATAGGTTGCTACTAAAGGACTTATCTAATGATAGGTTCTTTTTTTCTTATAGAAAAAAGACTCAAATGAGTCTTAATATCCTTTACTTTTATAATATTCATATAATTCTTTAAAACGATTAAAATGTACTATTTCTCTTTGTCTTAAAAATAATAGTGGAGCTAAAACATCTTCATCTTCAGTTAAATCAATTAAGTTTTCATAAACTGCTCTGGCTTTTTGTTCTGCAGCCATATCTTCCATTAAATCTGCTAGAGGGTCAGCTGTAACTGCAAAGTATGTTGCCGTAAATGGGACACCTGATGCATCTACTGGATAAATTCCTTTATTATGATCAGCATAATATGAACCAAGACCTGCTTCTTCTAATTCTTTAACTGTAGCATTTTTAGTTAATTCATGAACCATTGAGCAGATCATTTCACAGTGTCCAAGTTCTTCCGTACTTATATCATTTAATAGGGCTTTTCCTTTATCATCTGGCATTGTAAATTTTTGACTAAAATAACGCATAGCAGCAGCAAGTTCACCATTAGCACCACCAAATTGAGTCATTAAGTATTTAGCCATCCTTAAATCTTTTTTCTTAATATTAATTGGATAGTTAGTGTGTTTGACATATTTAAACATACATATTACCTCCTAAATTATCCCAAGGCCAAGGACTATCAATCCAATCAAATTTATCTCCCTTAGTTTTAGTAACTGTAAGTGGTCCATAAGTCATCATGTATTCTTTTTTAGCCTCTTTTGCTTCCTTACAAAATTCTTCAAATAAACGCATGGCTTTAGTATCTTCTGGATGTAAATCTAGGTATAAATTCATATCATTAATAGCAAATGAATATTGCATTACATTAAATAATTTAGCTTCTCTATCACTAGTTGGTTTAATATTAATATAAGTCAAATTTTTATATGGCTTATATTCATTCTTAAACATATTCCCCCTTAAAAAACCTTCTTTAGCTGTTAAAACATCTGGCATATTATTATTCATAGTTGTAAAATTGTTTGGCATTTTATTGTTGGTATTAGTAAGCCCAGCTAAGTTTAACAGTGTAAAATCTAAATCGACATCGTTATTGTCAAATAACATAAAAAAATTACCTCCTACATTAATGTATGAGATAATTAATTAGTCTAGCGGGCTTATACCTATTTTACTGTTTCAAAATCATAAATATCAAGTAAAGATTCTAAATCATAAGCTTTAAATTTAGTATCTTTAACACCATCTAAGATATTAGATTTTTCAATTTGACCATTTTTAACATAAATTACAGCAGGTACTCTATCTAAATCAGATATACCCAAGTTTTCTTTAACTTTATCTAAATAGTTGTCATCTTTTTCCATCATATTTGTTAAATCAAAATAATAGAAAATATCATTTATATTATATTTATCAATTACTTTCTTTAAGTCTTTCTCTAATTTATAAACATCTTCATCTTTTGTATAACCAAAATAGATAAAATAATTTGATGGAGCTTCTTGTCTTATTTGACTTAGAGAACTAAGTTCAGTAATACTTGATTCAATAGTTTTACTACTGATTAAATAACTTGTCATATATTTTTCTTCTTGTTTTACATCATACCATTTGAAGAAATATAACACTAAAAGGATTCCTCCCACTAATATTAATACTGCATATATATAGTTTTTAGGATTAATCTTTTTATCTTCCTTTTTTACTACTCTTTTTGTATTTGCACTTTTAACATTTTTAGAAGTCATTTTTTACCATATCCTTTCAATACTATTTTAACACACATAATTTTTTCTTGTAAACTCAAAAATAATTTTAATTAACTATATTATGTAAAGCAAAATTTTATTCTTCTGAATCTTCTTTTTTAATTAAAACTTCTCTTGGTTTAGAGCCATTTTGTGGTCCAACTATTCCTCTTGATTCTAGTAAATCAACCATCCTTGCTGCTCTATTAAAACCAAATCTAAATCTTCTTTGTAAAAGGGATGCACTAATCTTACCAGTTTGAATAGCAAATTCTACTACTTCATTATACATTGGATCATCATAACCATCGACTCCATCACCACCACCTGAAGTACTGCTACCATTATTTGCGGTGATTTCTTCATTATATTTAACAGTTAATTGTTTAGAACAATAATTAATTAAACGATTAATCTCTTCATCAGATATAAAGCAACCTTGAATACGCATTGGTGTATTTTCACCCATTGGTAAATACAACATATCACCTTTACCTAATAGTTTTTCAGCACCAGCCATATCAAGAGCAGTTCTTGAATCGATTTGACTTGCTACTGCAAAACAAATACGAGATGGTATGTTTGCTTTAACTACACCAGTGATAACATCAGTTGATGGTCTTTGAGTAGCAACAATTAAATGAATACCAGCTGCTCTTGCCATTTGCGTAATGCGCATGATAGAGTCTTCAACTTCTTTACTAGCAACAAGCATCAAATCAGCAAGTTCATCAATAATTACTACCATATAATACATTTTATTAAGAGGAGACTCTGGATGACGTTTATTTTCTTTTTCAATATATTCATTATATTCACTAATTTTTTTAACTCCCGCTTCAGCAAAAATATCGTATCTTTTTTCCATTTCTCTAACAACATTTTGAAGCATTAATGAAGCTTTCTTAGGATCATTTACAACTGGACATAATAAGTGTGGTGTACCATTATAATTAGTAAGTTCAACCTTTTTAGGATCGACCATAACTAACTTAACATCATTTGGGTTATAATTCATTAAAATTGAGCAAATAATAGAATTGATACATACAGATTTACCAGAACCAGTAGAACCTGCCACTAAAAGGTGAGGCATTTTAGCAAGATCCGCAACTATTGGTTTACCCATTAAGTTTTTACCTAAAGTAATCATAATATCATATTTATTACGATACATGATATTAGCTTCTAATATTTCTCTAAATGATACAGCACTAATACTTTCATTAGGTATTTCTATACCAATGGTACTTTTACCTGGAATTGGTGCTTCAATACGAACATCTTTAGCAGCCAGAGCAAGTGCTATTTCTTTATTAATCGAAAGTATTCTACTAACCTTTGTTCCGGCTGGGACAACTATTTCATATTGTGTTACTGCTGGTCCTATATGAATATCTACTACTTTGGCAGTAATTTGGAAATCCTTTAAAACTTTTTCTAAGACTTCTTTATTATTCATAGTAAAAGCATCTGAATTACTTTTCTTAGTATTTTTAATTTGATTTAATATATTAATTGATGGTAACTTATATGTACCTGTATCAACTACTTCATCTACTACTAAAGGAGCAATTTCTACTACTTCTTTTTCTTCTTGCGGTTTATTCTTTATAGCATCTAAAGTACTAACAACAACTTTATTTCTCTCTTCTTTATTTTCAAGAGTATGTTCTTCTTTATAAGTATCTTCGACTAAATTATCGGCATTACCCTCTTCTTTAGTTTCTTCATCACTTTCCTCTTTATTTCTTCTAATAAATGTTTTAATTTTATCAAGTAAATCACTTAAAGTAATATCAAGTAACATAATCATACCAAAGATAGCTATTACGACTAAAACTACAATAGTACCAGTTTTGGCAAATAAGAAATATAAGCAACTAATAAATATGGCACCAAGTAAACCACCACCAATTGCAATTGAGGTATTTCCGGTATTAAGAATAGAATTAGAAACATCAATAGTATTAATTCTTGACATATATTCATCAAAAGTTATTTTAATTAATTCTGATGGACTACCAGTTTTGTCTAAAAAAGTAAAATGACTAGCCACTAAAACCACTAGTAAAACTAAATAAAAACCTATTAGTCGGGAAGAAAAAAACTTAGGCATTTTTCTTTTAAATAACATATATAAACCAACAACTAAAATATATATAACAAAAACTATCCACCAAGAACCAAGTAAAAACATGGCAAATTCTTTAATAAGAGTGCCAACATAACCAAAGCCAAAGCCAATTATACCTAATATAGCTAAAATTAAACCAGTAAGTTCAACACTCATTCCTGGTGCACTAGTTTCTTTTGATTTTTTTCTCTTTGCCATTATAATCACCATTATCATTATAAACTAAATCTTATTTTTTGACAATTAATTCTATATTTTATATAATTATTTTTATTGAAGGAGCTAAAAATGATTAATGTTGTTTTATTTGAACCAGAAATTCCTACTAATACAGGAAATATTATGCGAACTTGTATTGCGACACATACGCATTTACATTTAATTAAACCTCTAGGTTTTAGTTTAGATGATAAATATGTAAGAAGAAGTGGCGTTAATTACATTGATAAATGTGAATATACTGTCTATGAAAATATTGATGAATTTTTTGCAAAAAATAAAGGTGAATACTACTTTCTAACTAGATATGGGCATAAACCCCATACTACTTTTGATTATAGTGACACCTCTAAAAATATTTATTTTATTTTTGGGAAAGAATCAACTGGTATTCCAAGAGAAATATTAAAGCCATACATTGATAGATGTTTAAGAATACCTATGACTAGTGATGTAAGAGCCTTAAATTTATCTAATACGGTTGCTATTGTTGTTTATGAAGCTCTAAGACAACAAAATTATCCTAATCTATTATTTGATGAACCTCATAAATCTAAAACATTTATTGAAGATGCCGATTAAGCATCTTTTTATTTACCTCTACTTCTTACAAATGGTTTTTCTATATCTATAGATTGATTATTTACAGGAAAATCATTGATAATTACATCTTCATCCATCATAGTAGTACTCTCGGGCTTATTTTTATTATTATTTATATCACATCCAGAGAGAGCAAAAATCATAGTAACACTTGTTAGTATGGCTAATGTCTTTTTCTTTATATCCATAAACACCCTCCATTTAAGTATTTTTATTATATAAAACCCTAATTTTATTGTCAATTAATTTATAGTCACACATTTTTAAATTTCGCATATATTATATGCAAGCCCCATATATTTAAATGGGTGACATATGATAAATTATAATGGTCTTAATGATGATGAAGTACTTGTTAGTCGTAAAGAATATGGAACAAATGAACTTACTAAAGTAAAACAAAAAACATTTTTTAAAATGTTACTAGAGTCTTTAGGGGATCCAATTATTAAAATATTATTAATCGCTTTAGGAATTAAATTATTATTTATTTTTTCTAAATACGATTGGTATGAAACAATAGGTATTGCTATTGCCGTTATGTTAGCATCTTTTATTTCCACTATTTCAGAATATGGTAGCGAAGCAGCCTTCAAAAGACTTCAAGAAGATGCTAGTAAAACAAAGGTTAAAGTTTATCGCAACAACACATTAAAAGAAATAGTTATTAGTGATATTGTTGTTGGGGATATAGTTAAACTTAGTACTGGAGACTCAGTTCCTGCTGATGGCATTTTGCTAAGTGGAACACTTACTTGTAATGAAGCAAGTCTTACTGGAGAAGCAAAAGATATCAAGAAAAATATTCAAAGTAATAAATTATATCGAGGCTCAGTTGTTACTGGTGGTAATGCTAAAATGCTTGTTAAACTCGTTGGAAATAATACAGAATATGGTAAAATTTCTCTAGAAATACAAGCTCAAGATCCTACTTCTCCCCTAAAAACAAGACTTTATGGTTTAGCAAAAATTATTAGTAAAATTGGTTATATTGGGGCTTTTGTTGTGACACTTTCATATCTTTTTAATAAAATTGTTATTGCTAATAATTTTAATATCGATGCCATTATCACTACTATTACAACACCTAAAGTTATTTTAAATTATTTAATATATGCTTTAACTTTAACAGTTACTATTATTATAGTAGCAGTTCCAGAGGGCCTTCCTATGATGATAACCTTAGTTTTATCTTCTAATATGAAAAGGATGCTTAAAGATAATGTTTTAGTAAGAAAATTAACGGGTATTGAAACAAGTGGTAGTTTAAATTACTTACTTACCGATAAAACAGGAACACTTACTAAAGGAAAATTAGAAGTCACCCAATTAGTTACGGGAGATTATAAAGTATACAAATCAGAACAAGATTTACAAAAAAGTAAGATAATAGATGATATTTATAATGCCATTATTTTAAATAATGAAAGTACTATTAGTGATGGTAATGTTATTGGGGGTAATAATACTGATAAAGCATTAATTCAGTTTTTAAAGATTAAAAATAATAAAAAAATTGATAAAAGAATTCCTTTTGATAGTCAAAATAAATATAGTGCCATTTATATTGGCGAAGATATTTATCTAAAAGGTGCTAGTGAAATAATACTACCAAAATGTAATCATTATTTAACTAGTGAAGGAAGTGAGAAAATACTTTTAAATCATAAAACTATTTTAAGAGAAATTGAAAAATATACTAAAAGAGGAATTAGAGTTATTACTTTAGCTAAGGGGCATGAATTAGATAATAATTTAACCTTTATTGGGTTTGTTACTTTAAAAGATGAATTAAGAAGTGAAGCTAAAGAAGGCATTAGTTTAATTAGAAATGCTGGTATTAATGTTATTATGATTACGGGAGATGCTAAAGATACTGCTAAAAACATTGCAACAGATTGTGGGATTATTACAAGTAGTAATGATATCGTTTTATCTAGTGAAGAGTTTAATAGTCTAGATAGTGAAGAAATTAAAAAAATAGTTAGTAATTTAAAAGTAGTGGCAAGAGCCCTTCCTAAAGATAAAAGTCGTTTAGTTTCTATTTTAGAAGAAATGAAATATGTAGTTGGTATGACTGGTGATGGGGTTAATGATGCCCCAGCCCTAAAAAAAGCAAACGTTGGGTTTGCCATGGGTTCAGGAACAGAAGTTAGTAAAGAAGCAAGTGATATAGTTATTTTAGATGATAATATCTTATCTATTAGTAAAGCTATATTATATGGAAGAACTATTTTTAAAAGCATTAGAAGATTTGTAATCTATCAATTAACTGTTAACATGACTGCTCTATTTTTATCAGTAGTAGGTTCTTATATTGGTGTTAGTACACCAATTACTATTATTCAAATGTTATGGCTTAATATGATTATGGATACTTTTGCTGGACTTGCTTTCTCTTATGAAGCACCACTTAGATATTATATGGATCAATTACCTAAAAAATTAGATGAACCAATTATTAATAAATATATGTATTCGCAAATAATTATTAATGCTCTCTATTCTGCTTTATTATGTATCTTATTTTTAAAATTACCAATCATTAAAGATTTTGTTAGAAGTGATTATAAACACTTTATGACTTCTTACTTTGCTCTCTTCATTTTTATTGGTATCTTTAATGCTTTTACAGCTAGAACAGAAAGATTAAATATATTATCTAATATTACAAAAAATAAAGTATTTATTATAGTCTTTGCTTTTATCTTTATTGCGCAAATATTTTTAATCTATAATGGTCATGATTTGTTTAGAACTTATGGTATGCAAATACCAGAATTAATATTTGTAATTATTCTAGCATTTACAGTTATACCAATGGATTTCTTAAGAAAAATTATTTTAAAACGAAAAGGCATAAAAATCGAAGTATAAAAAAAAGGAAACGCTTTAGTTTCCTTTTACTTGATTCATTACTTCTTCAGCAAAGTTATCGCATCTTTTTTCCATGCCTTCACCAACTTCATAACGAATCATTTTTAATACTTCACCTTTATTATTTTCAACATATTTAGCTACTGATAAATCACCATCTTTAATAAATGGTTGTTCAACTAAACAAATTTCTTTGTAGAATTTTTTAATTCTACCTTCAACCATTTTTTCGGCAATATCTGCTGGTTTTCCTTCATTCATAGCAAGTTCTTTTTGAACTTTTCTTTCATTTTCTATTACACTTTCAGGTACTTCATCAATATTTAAATATAATGGACGCATAGCAGCTGCTTGCATTGCTACATCTTTAGCAACTTCTTCACTAGCTCCTTTTAATACAGTTAAGGCAGCAATTTTACCACCCATATGTAAATATGCTCCAAATGTTTCATCATCTTTTTTAGTTACTATTTCAAATCTTCTTAAAGATAATTTTTCACCAATTTTAGCTACCATTGCGACAATATAATCTTTTACTTTACCATTTTCAGTTTCTACTTCACTTGCTTCTTCTAATGTTTTAGCATCACTCTTAAGTAAAGATTTACCAATTACATTAATCATATTAACAAATTCTTCATTTTTAGAAACAAAATCTGTTTCAGAATTAACTTCTAAAATAACTGCTTTATTTCCATCGACAAAGATATTAGCAAGTCCTTCAGCAGCAATACGAGATTCTTTCTTAGCACTTTTAGCAATACCTTTTTCTCTTAAATAATTCATGGCTTCATCCATATTACCTTTGCATTCTGTTAAGGCTGTTTTACAATCCATCATACCAGCACCAGATGCTTCACGTAATTCTTTAACCATACTTGCTGTAATTTCCATATTCAAAAAACTCCCTTTCTATTTTAAAGCGTCAATTAATTCATCTTTTTTCATTGTACTATAACCTTTAATACCAGCTTCTTTTGCTAAAGCTTTTAATTCAGTTAATGTTTTAGTACTTAAATCTTCTTTAGCTTCACTTTTAGTTTCTTTTTTAACTTCTTTTTCTTCTACTTTAGAAGTACTTTTAACTTCCCTTTTTTCAGTTCTTTCAACTTTTTCTTTATTTTCGTGTTTATTAAATCTTCTCTTATTTTTATTATCTTCTTCTAAATCATCTTTTTTAATTTCAGAGAAGTTTTCTTTTTTAATTAATTCTTCCATTCTAACTTCTTCTTTAGATGTACCTTTTTTATCTTCTTCACTAATATAGTCTACTAATTCTAAACCATTAGCTTCACAGATAGCATTATTTAAAACACCTAACATTACTTTAATAGAACGAACTGCATCATCATTTCCTGGAATTACATAATCTACTTCATCAGGATCACCATTAGTATCAATAATACCAAATACAGGTATTTTTAATTTTCTAGCTTCTTTTACTGCATTGTATTCTTTCTTAGGATCTACTACTATTAAAGCTTGTGGCAATTTATCCATTTCTCTAATACCACATAAAATACGATTTAATTTATCATATTCTTTTTTAAGACCAATTACTTCTTTTTTAGGTAATAAATCAAATTTACCTTCACTCTCCATGTTTTCGATTTCTTCTAATCTCTTAACACGACGGCGAATTGTTCTAAAGTTAGTAAGTGTTCCTCCTAACCATCTTTCAGTTACATAGAAAGATTTACTTCTGTTTGCTTCTTCTACACAAACATCTTGAGCTTGTTTCTTAGTTCCAACGAATAAGAATTTTCCTCCATTAGAGGCAATTTCTTTAATTACATTGTAAGCTTCCTCTAACAAGCTTTGGGTTTTTTGCAAGTCAATAATATATATATCTTCTCTTGCTGTAAAGATATATTCTTTCATTTTTGGATTCCA
>CANQZN010000026.1 GCA_947628365.1 uncultured Bacilli bacterium
AACTGCTTATCCAGAAATGGATAAAATTATTGCTTTATGTGATAAATTTGATTTAAATATAGATGATTTATTACATAGAGATATTAAAGAAATAAAAGGAGAAGAAGAAAGCCGGAATAAATTAAATAAATTTATTGATGATTTTTTAAACTTTATTACTAATACAATTAATTTATTTAGTCGGATGAGTTTTAAAAGTAAGATTAAATGTTTAATTGAACAAACTATAATAATTTTAATATTAATGGGTATTTCTCTGTTTACATTAAAAGTAGGTAGTGTAGTATTATCTAATATATTTCAATATATACCTTTTGGTATCAGATATTTTATTGAAACAATTTTAATTTCTATATTAGGTTTATTCTGTCTTATTTTTTCTATTATAATTATAGTTCATGTCTTTAAAACAAGATATTTAGATTATTATGAAAAATTTACTAGTAATATTAATAATGAAGATGTGGGTGCAAAGATTATTGAGAATAAAAAATTAGATAAAAAAGAACCAATAAGTAATAAAATAAATTTCCGTAAAGATGAAAACAAAATTATAATTAGAGATCCTAAATATAGTAGTTATAAATTTATCAATAGTTTATTTAAATTTATTATTGGTATAATTAAATTCTTTGCTTTATGTTTTACAATCTTTATTTGTTTTATATTAGTAATGTTATTTTTAGGTTTAATACTTTCATTTCTAGTCTATAAAACTGGTTTATTTTTCTTGGGTTTATTAATTACTATATTATCATTAGCAATAATTACAATTATAATCTTATTAATCTTATTAAATTTTGTCTTTGATAGAAAAAATGATAAAAAGAAAATGATTTGGAGTTTTATCTTGTCACTGCCAATATTTGGAATAGGTATAGGCTTAATATTTATTGGTATGCTTAATTTTGATATTACCACTAATGATAAATCTTTATTAAAACAAAAGACAGTAGAGTATACAATGAACGATGAGTTGTTCTTTAATTTTATGATTAATAATGTTAAATATGTTGAAGATAATATTGATAATATAAAAGTAGTATATGAATTTAATAAATATTATGAAATAGATGAAAATAGAGGTATTTATGGTATCCATCCTTATATATATTGTTCAAGCCCTATAAAACTTGTTAAAGAAATAATTAATGATTTAAATGAGAAGAAAATGATTGCTATTAATGATGAAATATATGAAGTTACTGTATATGCATCTAAAGAAAATATTGATAAGTTAAAGATTAATAGAGATAACTATTTTAAGAGGCAAAATAATTATATAATAAGTGAACAAGAAAGAGATAGTTATGAACAAACCATTTATGATTTAAAATTAGAAATTGAAAATTATGCTGATAAAATGGAAGAATATAAAGATACTATAGAAGAGCTAAATTCTCAAATTTTAGAATATCAAAAACAAATTGATACATATGAAAATGCTTAAATTAATTAAAGATTTAAGATAAAATTTGCTTAATTACTATTATAATGTTAAAATAAAGCCTAAGGGAGAAAAATAAAAGATATATGGTGAAGAGAATATTAATAGTAATAACTATTGTACTTTGTTTATTTTTAGCAAATACTTTATATCACAATTTAAAACATTATAATGAATTTTCCAAAATGTATATTAGTTATATTAAACCTAATTATGTTGATGATGATTTCATTTTAATTGAGAATAATCCTTTATTAAAACATTATAAAGAGTTTTTAAAAACAATTAAATTAGCTAAAGTGAGTATTCCTTTAGATGGAGATATGGTTCCTCAAGGTATTATAACTATAGATGATTATTATTTAGTAACTAGTTATAATAGCAAAAGAGATGGAAATTCCAAAATAAATATACTAGATAAAGAAGGAAAAATAATTAAAGAAATCTTTTTACAAACAAATTCCCATGTTGGTGGGTTAGCATATGATGAAGTTAATGATTATTTATGGATACCTGATAATGATGGGGTATTAAATGTTTATAAGTATCAAGATATATTTACAAGTGAGGATCTAAAACCATTAAAACAATTTACGGATATTGGTGAAGATTTAACTCATTATTTAGATAAAAAGAAACGTGAAATTGCTTATCTTAGTATTTTAGATAATAATTTATATGTTGGTAGTTTTTCTAATAATGGTAAGGGTAAAATAAAAAAATACCAAATTATTAATGAAAATGATGATATTAAATTAAAATTACAAAAAGAATATTGGAGTCCTATTTTAATTCAAGGTATGACTTTCTATAACTATAATAATAAACAATATTTACTACTAAGTTCTTCCATTGGCCAAAACAATACTTCTCATTTACAAGTGATTGAATTTGATGATAAATTAAATGATATTACTAAAATGAAAAGAACAATGATTTCTTTTCCACCTATGTTAGAACAAATTGTAGTTAAAGATAATAGTTTAATTGCTTTATTTGAGTCTGGTGCTAAAAAATATGATAAAGCTTTAATTAAAATAGATAAAATATGTCTTTTTGACTTGTTAGAAATCATGCAATATATAAATTAAAAAGAAATATTAAAAAGTTAATTTCAAATTTCTTAAATGTAACTTATTTGTAACATTGGTTATAATATAATGACATTAGGAAGTGAGAATATGGAAATTTTAAAAGTTGAAAATTTAACCAAAATATATGGTGAAAAGAATACCAAAGTAGTAGCGTTAAATAATGTTTCCTTTAGTGTAGAAAAAGGTGAATTTGTTGCTATTATTGGGGCTTCTGGTTCTGGTAAAAGTACTCTTTTACATTTAATTGGGGGAGTAGATAAACCTACTAGTGGTAAAGTTTATATTGATGGTAAAGATATCTTTAGTTTAAATGATGAAAAACTAGCAATATTTAGAAGAAGAGAAGTGGGCTTAATCTATCAATTTTATAATTTAATTCCCATTTTAAATATTGAGGAAAATATTACATTACCTCTTAAACTTGATAATAGACGTGTAAACCCGGAAGAATTAGATGAATTAATTGCAAGACTTGGTTTAAAGCATCGTCTTACCCATTTACCAAATGAATTATCTGGTGGTGAACAACAAAGAACCTCTATTGGGAGAGCACTTATAACGAAACCTGCTATTATTTTAGCGGATGAACCAACCGGAAATCTTGACTCTTCGGGTAGTGATGAAATTGTTGAACTTTTAAAAAGAGCAAATAGAGATTATAAACAAACAATTATAATGATAACCCATAATTTAGAAATAGCTAAACATGCTGATCGAATTATTAAAATCGAAGATGGTAAGATAGTTGAGGATAATAATGGATTTATTAAATAAATTAACAATTAAAAATCTTGAACTCAATAAAAAAAGAACTATCGTTACGATAATTGGGATAATTTTATCTATTGCTCTAATATCTGCTGTTTCTTATATGTTTTATAGTTTTCAATATACTTTAGTAACTTATGAAAAAAATGAAAATGGTAACTTTCATGTCATTTTTAATAATGTTAAAAAAGAAGATACCATTAAATTTACTAATAATAGTAAGATTGCTGGTGCTTACTTTGTTGATAATTTAGGTTATGCTAGTTTAAAAGAAAGTAAAAATGAATATAAACCTTATGTTCATTTAACGGCATTTACTAAAGAATCTTTTGATAATTTAGCTATAAAACTTTCTAGTGGTAGATTACCTCAAAATAGTAGTGAAATTGTTATCCCTAGTCATTTAGAAACTAATGGCAAAGTTAAATTAAATGTTGGTGATTATATTACTTTAGAAGTAGGTAAGAGAGTTGATCAAGAGGGTAATATTTTAAGACAAAGTGATTCCTTTAATCCAGAAAGTGGAATAGAAGAAAATATAATTGATACTGAAACTAAAACTTATAAAATTGTTGGTATTATTAATAGACCTTCAATGCGTATAGAGGAATTTTCAGCCCCTGGTTATACTTTTATTACTTATTTAGATGATATCAAAAATGCCCATGATTTAACTGCGTTTGTTAGATATAATAAAAGTGGTTTAAAAAATTTATATAAAGTAACTGCTGGAATTATGGGTGTAGATACAGAAAAATATGATAAATATCAAAAGGGAGAATATATAACAAGTACTGAATTTGATAGTTTAAAAGAAGAGCTTGATAAGAGTCCATATTATGTTAGATATAATGATTATTTAATTACTGCTGAAGCTGGTATAACTAATAATGGTACTCTTAAATCTTTAGGGGTAGTTTGTATAATAGTTATTATAATTATTATTGTCACATCTGTATTTTGTATTAAAAATAGTTTTGATATATCAATTACAGAAAAAATTAGACAATATGGTATGTTATCAAGTATTGGTGCAACAAGTAAACAAATTAAGAAAAATGTTTATTTTGAAGCCTTTATCTTAGGTTGTATTGGTATTCCTTTAGGTATATTAAGTGGTCTTTTAGCAGCCTATATTTTACTTAAAATTTCTAATATTTTATTAGGTGATATGGTAAATATTCCTTTATACTTTAAGTTTTCCTTTATTCCAATTATTATTTCTTTAACTCTAGGTTTTGTTACAATATTTTTATCAGCCAGAAAAAGTGCTAAAAAGGCTAGTAAAATTAGTCCAATCACAGCGATTAGAAATAGTGAAGATATAAAACTAAATGCGAAAAAGTTAAAAACACCAAAAATTATTAATAATTGGTTTGGTATAGGAGGAGAAATATCTTATAAGAATTTAAAGAGAAGTAAAAAGAAATATAGAACAACAGTTATAAGTATTATTACTTGTGTTAGTGTTTTTGTATCATTATCTTATTTTATTAATTTAGCTTTTAGAACTATTAAACTTGAACTCAATACAACACCTTATGATATAAATATTTATTATAATAAAGATAATAATGAAGGTATAGAAGATAAAATTAAAGAATTATTACAATCAGATAAAATAGAAGAATATAGTTATGTTTTAAATGAATATTATTTACAACATAATGATGAGAGTAAGTATACTAAAGAATATAAAGATATTTATGATGTTAGCGATAACTATGTCAGCATTATAATATTAGATGATAATAGTTTTAAAAATTATGCTCAAACTATAAACTATAATATTGAAGATATAAGAGGAGCTATTTTAATTAATAAAGCATATATTAGAACTGATCATGGCTCTAAAGATAAAGAAAAAATTCATGAATTACCAATTTATACATATAAGAAGGGTGACTCAATTAAACTTATAAAAAAAGCAAATAAAGAAGAAATAACTTATACTTTCCCACTAGATTATATAACAGATGAATTACCTTATGGTTATTATGAAACATACTCTAATGCTTATATAGTAGTTAATGAGATTTATTTAAAGGAATTTGATAATTATAATCATTATGATCAACTTTATATTAAAACTAAATATAATGATGAATTAGTTAAGGAAATAGATGAAGTATTAAAAGGATATAATTATAATGTTCATAATACAACAGAAGAAGCAAGAGCAATGCGTTCTGTTATCGCTTTAGTATCAATTTTCTTATATGGTTTTATTACAGTTATTGCTCTTATCGGTATTACAAATATCTTTAATACAATAAATACTAATATGAATTTAAGAAGAAGAGAATTTGCTATGCTACAAAGTATTGGTATGACTAAGAGAGAATTTAATCGGATGATTAGATTAGAAAGCTTATTCTATGGCACTAAATCATTATTAATTGGTATTCCTATTGGTATTTTAATTTCTATCTTACTTCATAATGTCATGTTACAAGGAGAATATGCCCTAAGATATGAACTGCCATTAATTCCAATTATTATTACTTGTCTAACTGTCTTCTTCCTATTATTTGTAATTATGAAGTATTCATTAAATAAGATTAAAAAACAAAATATAATTGAAACAATTAGAAATGAAAATATTTAAAAAGGGTATAAGCCCTTTTTTCGCATGTGTTATAATAAATTGTGAGGTGTGGCATGAACATATTACTTATTGAGGATAGTGAAACTATTATTGAAGGTTTAAAATATGCATTTAGTAGTAATAATTATAAATTAGATGCTTTTACTAATATTAATTCCGCCAAAAAATATTTAGAAAAAAATAAACCTAATTTAATCATTTTAGATATTAACTTACCTGATGGCAATGGCGTTGATTTTTATAAAAATTATCTAAGCACCATTAATATTCCCTGTATCTTTTTGACCATTAAAGATGATGAAGATTTAATTGTAGAGTGTTTTCACCTAGGCTGTGATGATTATTTGACTAAGCCATTTTCATCTAAAGAGTTATTAGCGAGAGTTAAAAGAATATTATATAAGACTAAACAAAATAGTATTATAGTTATTCAAAATATTAAATTTGATTTAGATAAAATGCAAGTTTATAAAGATGATAAGTTAATCGATTTAACTAGTTTAGAAAAAAGTTTATTAAGTTTGTTATTTTTAAATATTGGTAAAACAGTAAGAAGGGGAACTATATTAGATAAGATATGGGAACTTACTGGTAATGATGTCGATGACCATACTATTACAGTATATTTAAAGAGAATTAGAGAAAAACTAGGGGTTGATATTATTAAAACAGTTAAAGGAATTGGGTATATAATTGATGAAGAATAAAGTATATTTAAAAAAACATTTATATGGAATTTGTTTAGTAGTAACTATCTTTTTAGTAATTTTTCTAATTCTTAATAATTATTCATATCATAAATATACAGAATCTTTTAATAATAAATTCAATAGTATGATCTCATTACTTAAAAAAGAGGGGTTAAGTGATGAAGAAATAATCCAAGAATTAAATAAAAAAGTAGATAAAGATTATTTAATTAATTATGGTATATTAAGTAAAACAGATAATGTTATTTTAGAAAATAATACTTATTTTGTTATCTTTACTGTCATTAATGTTATTTTAATTACCGGAGTTATTTCCCTTATTATTTGGTTATTTATGCATTATAATAAAAAGAAAGATCAAGAACTTTTAGAAATTACTAAATGTATTGAAAGAATTAATAAAGAAGATTATAAATTAGATCTAGATACTTATGAAGAAGGAGAGCTAGCTATCTTAAAAGGAGAAATAAGAAAGACAACCACTATGTTAAAAAGTATAGCTAGTAATAATTTACAAGCTAAAATTAATTTAAAAAATTCACTAGAAGATATATCCCATCAATTAAAAACACCCCTTACATCTATTTTAATTAATTTAGATAATTTAATAGATAATCCTGATATTTCAAAAGATATGCAAGATAAATTTTTAAGAGAAATTAAAAGAAGTGTTAATCATTTAGAATTTTTAGTAACTACAATATTAAATTTATCTAAGTTTGATGCGAGTACAATTAAGTTTAATAAAACTAAAAATGATGTAACAGATATAATTAATAAAGTTAAACAAAATACAGAAGCTTTATGTGATTTAAAAAATATAACTTTAAATATTAAAGGAGATAAATGCTTTATTAATTGTGATATCAAATGGCAAGTAGAAGCTTTAACGAATATTTTAAAAAATTGTATAGAGTATAGTCATAATGATAGTATGATTGATATTATTTATGAACAAAATAAAGTTTATACTATGATTGTGATTAAAGATTATGGTGATGGTATTTCAAAAAAGGATTTACCCCATATATTTGAAAGATTTTATAAAGGGGAACACGCAAGTAGTGATAGTGTAGGTATTGGTCTAGCACTAGCCAAAGAAATAATAAAACATGATAATGGTAATATAGATGTCGTTAGTAATGATAATGGTACTAAATTTATTATAAAATATTTTAATATTTAAATAGTTTGGTGTATAATAGAATAAAAGAAGGTTGTAAAAAATGGCTAAATTAGCATTATATGTAGTTTTATTCTTTATTTATTCATTTTTAGGTTGGGTTATGGAAGTAGGCTTTGCTTTTTATAAAAAGCATAAATTTGTCAATCGAGGCTTTTTAATAGGCCCTTATTGTCCTATTTATGGTTGGGGTTGTATTTTAATTATTATTTTATTAAGTAGATATTTAAAAGAACCAATTACATTATTTGTTATGGCGACTTTAATTTGTTCTATTTTGGAATATGTAACTAGTTATTATATGGAAAAAAGATATAATGCTAGATGGTGGGATTATAGTAATAAAAAGTTTAATTTAAATGGCCGTATTTGTTTAGAAATGCTAGGAGCATTTGGAGCCCTTGGTTTATTTATTATGTATGTTGTTAATCCATTTTTGGTAAATTTACTTAATAAATTACCAGTATTAGTTTTAGAAATTTTAGCAGTTATAATTGTAATTGTTTATGTTGGTGATAGTATTATTTCTAGTTTTATTATTAGAAAATTTAAAAATGAAATTGAAGTAGCTGAAGAAGATAAAACGGAAGAAATAACTAATAAAGTTAGAAAAGAATTAATCAAAAAGGGTGGCTTATATAAACGTCTTATGAACGCCTTCCCTCAAATTAAGACTTATAAAGAAAGACTAAATGATATGAAAGATCGTTTAGCCAAAAAGATAAGTCAACAGGATAAAAAATGAGTAATAAATTTTTAATCTTTAAATATGCCTTTAATTATTTAGTATTATCATTAATTTTTAAATTTAGTCATTATCTTATTGGGGTTAATATTGATAGTTTAAATAAATATTTTTTAGTGTTTATTCCTCTTGCTTTTTTAGTGGTTAAGATATTTTTTTATAATGATTTAGAAAAAAACAAATTAACGAGAAAGCATATTTTAGGACCAATCATAATTATATTTACAATTATTAATTTAATCTGTCAAATGCCTATTGTATACACCATTATGATTATAGTGTTTCTAATACTCATAAAAAATGATAAATCAAAGCTAGAAGAAATAACTAATAAAAATATTAACGAATATTTTGAGAGTCAAAAGTCTAAAAAATAGACTTTTTTTGACAAAAACTCTTGGCAAAGGGTATTATTTTGTTATATGATATTAATATCGGAAGAAGGAGATATAAATGAAAAAGAATATTTTAATAATTGCAATAGTTTTATGTTTAATGGTTTTACCTATGCAAGTTAAAGCAGATAAATTTGATATAACTAATTTACATGAAGCATTAAAGCAAGAGGCTATAGATCACGATTTTAGTGACTATAAAGAAAATAAAAAGACTGTTAATAGTGATAACAAGGTTAATATCTATTTATTTAGAGGAAAGGGTTGTGCAGTTTGTCGTTCATTCTTGACATACTTAAATACTTTAGTTGATAAATATGGTGATAAATTTCAATTAGTATCATTTGAAGTTTGGTTTGATGCAGATAATAATGCTTTATTACAAAAAGTTGCTGAGTTCTTAGATGAAAAAGTTGAAGGCGTACCATTTATAGTTATTGGGGACAAAGTATTTCCAGGATATGCTGCAAGTTATAATTCAGACATTGAAAAAGCTATAACTACACTTTATGATAGTAAAGATAGATATGATGTATTTAAGAAAATGGGTATGACTTTAGAAGACTCAACTGAAGCAGAAATATATAAAGCACCAAAAAGTGAAAATGGTACATCAAGTACCGCTGTTATTATTTGGAATTTTATCTTTACATTAATTAGTACAGTTACAATTGTAAGTGTTGTATGTGTAATGAATAATAAGACAATCAATCGTATTGAAGCATTAGAAGGTAAAAAAGGTAAAGGAAATAAAAATGACTAAAAAGTTATTAATTATTGGTCTAGTTGTTTTAGCAACTTTTGGTTGTTTTAAAAAAGAAACTACATTAACTGATGCCGAAAAATTTAAACAAGAATATGAAAGCTTAAATGGTAAGAAAACTACAAGTGGTAAGATTACAAGAACTATTACAATTCCTGAAGATAATCCAATTGTTTATAAAAGTGCGGAAGAGTTAGCAGAAATGATAAATAATAAAGAAACTTTTGTAGTATATTTTGGTTTTAATTCTTGCCCTTGGTGTCGTAGTGTTATTGAAACATTATTAAAAGTAGCCAAAGATTTAAAAATTTCTAAGATCTATTATGTTGATGTTAAAGATATAAGAGATGTAAAAGAATTAGCTGAAAATGGTAAAGATATAGAAACTACAAAAGAAGGATCTAAAGGATATAATGAACTTATTAAATTATTGTCTGAAGTTTTAAGAGATTATACTTTAACTGCAGATAAAAAAACAATAAGTGCAGGTGAAAAAAGAATTTATGCTCCAAATATAATAAGTGTAGTTAAAGGTGAAGCTAAATCATTAACTACTGGTGTAAGTGATAAAGAAACTGATAGTTATATGGAATTAACAGATGAAATATTAACTGAAACTTATGATAAAATTAAAGAAGTATTAGAGGTAGTAAAAGCCGAAAGTTCTTGTGAAGCAAATAATGCTTGTTAAAATAAATCCTAGTGATTTATTTTTTTGTTTATAAAAGTATTTAAGTTTGATATAATTAATAAGGAGAATAGAGATAATGAAGAAAAAGACTAGAAAAGTTATATTAATAATTGGAATAATAATTCTATTAATTGTTGCTTTTAGTGTTTTTAATAAAAAATCATATCAACTTAATTTACCGGATGTAAAGAAAATTGTCAGTATTGGTATTTCTTTAAAAGGAACAAGTAAATTTGTTAGCAGTGAAAAAGATATAAATTCTATTTATGATATTATCAAATCTAATGGCAGGAAAACTACTGAAAATGTTAAAGATATTAATACATTAACTGATGCTATAAAAATAAATCTAAATTATGAAAATAGTGTAGCAACCAGTTTATACATTTATACAAAAGATGATAAATATTATCTTTTACAATTAAATAATGGTAATTATGAAATTACAAAAGATGAGTATGACCAATTATGTAAATATGTTAAATAATTTTTTATAATAAATTTATTTTAGGGGTGTTAAAAGTTTTATTAGTCTGTTATAATTATTTTAAGAATAGTGAGGTTAATATGAAAATAAATTATAATTTAAAGGAAAATTATTTTAAAAACTATAATGATGCTAATGGGGTTATGAGTAAACTTAAAGCTTTGCAAAAGAATCCAAATACAAAAGTAAGAAGTTATCTTTGTCAAGCTTTTATTTATTGTGCCTATTTATTTATATTTTCTCTTGCTTTATTGATTATTTCAATTTATTTAAAGAAAAATTTCTTATTAGAAGTATCAAGCTTTTTACTTAGCTCTAGTATTTTATTATTTCTTTTCTATTATATGTGGCTTTATGCTTGCTCAAGATTAGAAATAAATAGTAAAGAAGGTACTTTAGTAATTGGTAAAAATGGCATAGTTGATGAAAATAAAAATGGTAATAAATTAACTATTGCATATAAAAATATTAAAGCTGTAGTTATTACTAATAATCTTATTGTTTTTGCTTTAAATACACCGCTTATGTTATTTATACCTAATAAAAATACAAAAGCGATAGTAGAAGAATTAGAAAAAAACAGTAATGTTTTAATAATTGATAAAAGTAAACAAACTAATAAAAAAACTAAAAAAGTTACTGAAAAGTAACTTTTTTAAAACAAATTATTTACAATTCCTATAATTTTATAGTAAAATTTAATAGGTGGAATAAAAAATGGAAAATAAAAATAAAATTGTTTTATTTGTTTTAATGATATTAACCATTTCTACTTTAGGAGTATGCGGTTACTTTATAAAAAATAATAAAGTATTAATTAACGATGCAAATAAATTTAGAAGTGAATATATGGAATTAAATGATAAAATGGCTAGTGGTGGAGTGCTTTATCCTAATACAGTGATAAGTGAAAATAATACAATAAAGTATATTAGTGCAAGGGAAGCAGTTAATATTTTAAGTGAAGAGACAGGTATTATATATTTTGGTTATTCAACTTGTCCTTGGTGCAGAACTTTAGTAACTCCATTAACAGAAGTTGCTGAGAGTAAAAAAGAATCAATCTATTATGTTGATATTTCGCAAATAAGATCTACATTTAAACTTGAAGATGGGAAACTTACAAAGACTAATGAAGGAACAGAAGAATATTATCAATTATTAGAAAAATTAGATTCAGTTTTATATGATTACAATTTGGAAGATGAAGAAGGCAATCAATTTGCCACTCATGAAAAAAGAATTTATGCTCCAACTTTAATTGCTTTTAAAGATGGAGAGGTTACTGATATTCATGTTGGAACTGTAGAAACACAAAAATCAGGATATGATAAATTAACAGTAGAGGAAAGCAATCAATTAAAAGCAATTATTAATAATTTAATAGATAGTAAAAATAAATAATTAAGTAAAAAGTAATAATAAGGGTGATATTATGGCAAAGAGGAAAGTAGAACTAGAAAATATAGAGTTAAAGCCACAAGTTATAGGATATAGTTATAAAAAGAAAAGTAATTTTGGTAGATATGTTTTTATCTTAATTATTTTTTTGGTGGTTGTATATTATATTAATGATGTAAGTATCTTTATTAATAATCTGTTAGGTAAAAATACAGCTTCTTCAATAACTGATTTAGCTAATAAAAATAATAGTAATATTAATCCCAATGAACAAAAAGAGCCAAATAAACCTGTAAAAAATGAATACTATGAAGTTAATGATAAAACAACTATTGAATTAGATACACTTACTTTAAATACTTTTAGTTATAGTAATCAAAAATTATCATTTATTGCTTTAAATAATACTACTAGCAGTGTGAATTTAAGTGGTAAAAAATATTATTTAGAAACTTATGATGAAAGTAAAAATTTACTAGAAAGTATCAAAGTTGATTTTGGTACAGTTGCAAGTAAAGCAAATCTAAGCTTGACTTATGATCTTAGTAAAGATTTTAAATACTTCACAATAAAAGAAAAAAATGTTTCTCTTTATCCAAGCGTAGAATTAAAATATGATGAATTTAATAACGCAAATATGATATGTACTAAAGATACAGAAACAATTACGTATACTTTTAAAAATGATGAGTTAGAAAAGATAAATCATAAACTCACAAGAAATGATATAAATAGTACTGATTATAATAGCACTTTAGAAAGTACTCGAGAAAAAATTAATAATTATTCTAAACAAGCCGGTTTTAAAACTAGTTTAAGTGAGAATCAATCAGGATTTGAAATGAATGTTGATATTGATTTACAAAATGCTAATTTAAATAATACAAGCGAAAAATATTATTATGCTTATAAAGAAATGCCAAAAGTAGTTAAGTTTGAAATGGAAACCTATGGCTTTAAATGTAACTAATTATTAATTAGGGGGAGTTATGAATTTACAATTACAAGATTTTGAAGGACCATTTGATTTGTTATTACATTTAGTAAGAATTTCTAAAATGGATATTTATACAATTAATATTAGTGATATTATTGAACAATATTTAAATTTTATTAACTCAATTGATAAATATGATATTGATAGTAGTAGTGAATATTTAGTTTTATCTTCTGAATTAATTCATTTAAAGAGTAAAATGCTTGTTAATAAATGTGATGAAAATGATGAAGAAGAGGAAGAATATTCTATTAAAGATGAAGAAGATTTAAGAAATAAGTTAATTGAATATGAAAAATATAAAAATATGACGGAAACTTTTAGAAATTTAGAAGAAAATAGAATGGATTACTTTACTAAGGTACCCGAAAATTTAAAAGAATATGTAGATGATGATAATGTCGTTAACACAGATGTATCAATAAATGATTTATTAAATGCTTTTTTAGAAATGCAAAAGCGCGTTAATTTTGCTAAACCGCTTAATACAAAAGTAACTAGAAAAGAATTTAGTATTAAGGAACGAATTGCAGAGATTAGACAAATATTAAAAGAAAAAAAGACGGTTGAATTTACTGAATTATTTGATATTTTAACTAAAGAAAGTGTTGTTGTTACCTTTTTATCAATTTTAGATATGACAAAAAGAAATGAAATTAGTTTAAAACAAGATAAGATATTTAGTACAATTATTATAGAAAGTAAGTGAAAGTAATGAATTTGGTTGGTGTTTTGGAAGGTTTATTATTTGTTGTTGGTGATGATGGAGTTACATTAGAGGAAATTTGTGAAACCTTAAATGTTACAGAAGATAAAGCTAAAGAATTATTAACTGAATTAAAAAAAGAATATGAAAGACCAGAACGAGGTATAAAAATAAGTTTTTTAGGTGAAACTTTTAAATTGACTACTAAAAAGGAGCATAAAGAATTTTATCAAAAATTAGTTGGTAATAAAGAAAGCATTTTATCACAAGCTCAATTAGAAGTTCTAGCAATAATTGCTTATAACGAACCAATTACAAGAATTGAAATCGATGAGATAAGAGGCATTAGTAGTGCATATGTTGTAAAGAAGCTTTTAAGTAGAGATTTAATTAAAGTTGTAGGTAAAAGTGATTTGCCTGGAAAACCTAATATGTATAGAACTACTAGAGAATTTTTAGACTGTTTTGGTTTAGCATCACTAAATGATTTACCTGAAATAAATATGGAAGAGAATACTGAAAACCCTGATTTATTTCAAAAAGCCAATATAGATGATGAGCTATAGTGTATTGTTTATGTTTAATTATTTTTTGTATAAATATAGATTTATATGTTATAATTAAATAGTCATTTGCTCGTATGGCGAAATTGGTAGACGCGATAGACTCAAAATCTATTTTTCTTTGAAAGTTTCGGTTCAAGTCCGAATACGAGCACCATTTGATTTTGAAGTCTTTTTTAAGGCTTTTTAATTTTATTTATAAAATAAGCAATAATTTTTTGCTTTTTTTTTTGCAATAATTTAGCAAAAAATAAATTTATATCTTTATAATTCATCAAAATACAAGAAAATTAACATAAAATTAAAACTTCTACGTTA
>CANQZN010000027.1 GCA_947628365.1 uncultured Bacilli bacterium
GTAATCGTATTATCGCATTTAAAATACGCTACTACCATGGAAAGAGCTGTTGGTCCACATCCACTAACTGCAATACTACTACCAATTAAATCTGCATATCCCCATCTTTCATCCCATTGGTATAACTCTGGTACCCCTTGAAAAGTGCCAATATTATCACTATATACTTTATTCTTTTTATCTGGATAATCAATTACAAAATCTATTAATTCTGGATTTCTTGATAAAGTTTCTAATAATTTATCGGGATAATCATTATAATTATCAATAATGCTTTGAAATCTATTATCATATTTATTAAATGCTTCTAGTCTCTCTAATACAGTCCCTTCTTCATATTGTAAGATAGAAACGTCTTCATAAGTATGATACTTACTCATATCATAAATGTCATATTCTGGAGTTGTATTATTTATTGAAGGAATACTTTTATTACTATAATTAAATAGCCATATTTGTTTACTTAGAATAAATACTGCCAATAATATTAATGTAACTTTAACTAATTTCTTTATCTTTTTCATAAAACACCTCGTATAAAAACATTGTAGATATTTTTATACTTAAAAGTATTAAAAAAGTATTAAGATTTCATTAAGATTTAGAGCATAAGAAAAAGCAAACTTTATGTATGTTTGCTCTTAAATAAATTATTTCATTAAAAATTATATAAGTTCTATTTTGATAGCAGTTATTTGAGGTGGGTTTGAAGTTAAAACCATGCCATTAAATGTAATTTTCACTTTATTTCCAACTACATAAAAATCATTGGTACCATCTGTTGGGTGGGTTATTTTCATTTTAACCTTATCACCTTTTTTAAAAGAAACACTATTCTTTAAAGCCTCTACTGTCATAAAATCATTTTCTATAGTAATTATTTTTGCTTCAAATATTTCTTTTGATTCTCTAAATTCAATTAAATTATTATTCTTTATATAACTAATATATTCTGATCCATAATTAGAAAAAACTTTTGTAATAAATTCTTCTTGCTTATTTTCAGTATTGTCAACTAAACCAACTACCACTACTTGTTTTTCTGTATCTATAGCATAATAGGCATAATTATTGATATCTTTTGGATTACCATCAATAAAATCTCCTATTTTATCATTTATATCTTCTAATGAAATGTCTTCAACATTTATAGGACAAGTGAATTTTGTCCACTTCCAAGTAGTTGCCTCTTCATTATTACTACAATGATAATGATTTACAAATATCCCTTTATCAACATATTTTACATATCCATCTTTTATATCTTTTCTAATTTTCAATATTGGACTATTATCAAAGATTTTTGCTTGTATTGTATCAAGTGCAATAACACTAACCAAAACTCCTAAAACAATTAAAGTAATTTTTAAAATTTTTTTCATAAACACTCCTTCTTTTTAATAAATACTAAATTCTACCGCAATATTAAAATACTCATGTGTACCCTTTTCAGATTCATAAGAAAAAGGTTTAATATATCTATAGGTTCCTTTTTCTAATTTATAAACATCCCATCTTTCCTCAATTTCTTTTGTTTCGCCAGGTTTAATGTGAAATAATGGTACTGTAAAAGTTAAATCAATGTTTATTATATGCCATTTGTCATCTTTTTTTACTTGAATCGAAAAGGGATTTCCATACATATATGTTTTGTCACTTTTATTAGTTAAAATTAAAGTTGCACCATTATTAGTTAAAGTTCCTTCTTTAATGGATATTTCAATTTCTCTATCTGTTGCTATTTCTGTTGTAGCCTCATCACCAATATAAGGAATTTCTAAATCCTTATTATTACAGCCAGTTAAGAAGATAACTAAAACACCACATAGTAATATAGTCAATATTTTTTTCATAACTCCTCCATTTCTATAGATTACCATTTGTTTCATTAAATATATTATATCAAAGAAAAAGCAAACTTTAAATATCGTTTGCTTATAATTACCCTTTAATTTACTCTTTACAATAATTTAGTAAATCAATATCTGTCTTTTTACTATTCTTTTCTACTTGCCAATATTCATTGTCAGTATCAAAATTACATCTATATACATCATAAAATAATGTATCATAATAAACTAAATTACCAATATATTTTGTATTAGTTCTAAACATTGGTGCTTCATGATTAAATTTAACATTTAAATAATCTGTAGATAATAATATTCCCATCGAAAAAGTAAAAATTGCTATAATAAGAAAAAGTCTTTTATACCATTTAATTGTATTTAATATTCTTGTAATACCTATCATAAAAATTATTATTCCAAATACAGAATAAATGGAACTCCAACTACTTTCACTTGGAAAAATCATTATTGCTGATATAGAAACAAATAATCCAAAGACAATTAAAATTAAAGAAATAAATTGATTATATTTAGTTATTTTTTTAGTAGAATAATCAATAGTATTTACAATATTTTCCTCAAATTTTTCTTGATATTCTTTTTCTTGAACTTTCTCTCCACTCATTAAATCATTTAATGAAATATCTAATTCTTGACATAATGGTTTAAATAATGACAAGTCAGGCATATTTCTTCCATTTTCCCAATTACCAATAGTCCGATCTGATACTCCTAATCTCTCCGCTAATTCTTGTTGAGTGATTTGTTGCTCTTTTCTACAAGTTGCAATAAATTTTCCGATTTTTTCTTGATTCATATTTTTGCTCCTTTCATACCAACATTTTATAGTGCAAAGGTTAATTTTTACAGGAAACATATCAAGGGGTAGAATAAATTATATGAGTTCTATTTTGAAAGTTTAAAGTATCAGCAAAGCCATTAAATGTATTTCACTTTATTTTTAAACATTGATGCAAGCAAAACAGATCCAAATATAACTTTAAGATGCAAAGATTTAGATAATTTAGTTAACTTATTAAAGTTTTTATTTGATGTTGATAACAAACAAAAAGTAGCAAAAGCTACCTTTTTATTATTGTTCATACTTTGCATATAAATATATTGTTTCATGATTTTTTATTTTTTGCTCTTGTAATTGTTCTGAAGTTTTATAATCTTTAAAATTTCTTGATGCCCACTTTTCAAGCGTTTTATCATTTAACTCATATAATTCTCCACCTTCTTGAAATATTTTCGGAATAATTATATTTTCATTATATAATAATGCAAATACTGCTTGAGGTGAAGTTGTTGAATAAAAAACAAATGTTATATAAGAATTATTATAATCATTGTAATAGTGAATAAATCCTTCAACTTTTTCAAACCTATCTGAAGATCCTTTAGTTGTATCATTTATTCTTTGTACATTATAAATATAAGTTGATTTACTTAATCCTCGTAAATTCATTATAGCATCTGCAGTAGCTAATACTGTTGGACTACCATATATTTCATCATCATATACAATATTGCTTCCATATAATGTTCCATGTAATTCAATCGCTGCATTTTCATTAATTGCTACATTAGTAGAATTGAAATCTTCTCCACCAATTTTAAGTGCATTTTTGTCAAGATTTTTATTAGTAATAACATTGAAATTATTAACAGTTAATGAAGCATTTTCTTCTACTTTTATTCCAATAGTATTTTTATTAACTGTAGCTTTATTTTGTTCTTTATCATACTCAGATGGTAATATAGCATCAATTTCTAAATTTAAATCTTTAATACTAACATTTTTACCATTTTTAATAATAAAAGTATATTTACTATCTTTAATTTCTGATTTTATTGTTGTATTACGAAAATCTATTACTACATCATGATCAATATAAATTGTTTCCATTATTGGTTTATTGTCCCAATTTTCAACAATTATTTCTTTACCTTTATCTAAATTATCTTTTAATTCCTGAATATTACTTACTTTAACAAAATTAGTAACAAAATCAACATTATATGTATCAACTGTATTTTTTTCTTCGTTTTTATAACCTTCAGCTAAATTAACTGTTACTTTAAGGCTTTTATTATATAAATCTTCTAGTTTTGTGTTATTAAAATCTTTATTAGTTATTGTATTAAATAAATCTTTTAATTCTGAATCTATATTTGAGCTACTTGTTAATGTTATTATTTTTTTAGAATTATCATTATATTCAATAGTAATATTAGTAACATTTTTAGCTTTTACAACTTTTTCTAATTCTTTTTTTACTGTAGAGTAATTGGTTTGTAAATTTAAATCTTTATTAATAATATTAAAAGATATTTTATTTTCTTCGTGTTGAACTGTTGCTGAAAATTCTTTATTATTTATAGAATCAACAAAATTATTAACCATCTTATTTGTGTAAACAATTTTTTGATATTTTGCTTTTAATGTAATATTTTCTGTAACTGGAGTATTAAAATCATATGCAGTTTCATCTGTTTCAACATTACTACAATCAGTTGTACTTGTACATTTAAACCAGCCTATAAATTCATATCCATTATAATCATCTTCTCCATTTTTATGAGCTTCACCTGAGGTTTGAACTGGACTATTATAACTAACTATTCTTTCGCCAATTTTATCTCCACCATCACTATCAAATGTAACTGTATATTTATTTGATTCCCATGTACCAGTTACTGTTGTATTCTCTCTTGTAAATATGTATCCTTTAAGATCTATTTTATTACCATTTTCAATAGTCCAACCTTTAAATGTATAACCAGTTTGACTTTCAAGTTTTTGATATTCCTCTGGAGCTTTATGTGAATCTGATAATACTAATACTTCTTTACCAGCTAAAAAGCGATTATCTTCTTGTCCATCAATTATGCCTTTAAAATGAGCAATACGTTTATTTTGCTCCCATTTTGCTTTTAATGTAATATCTTCTGTAACCGGAGTGGTAAATTCATATTTGTTAACTTCATTTTCAACATTACTACAATCAGTTGTACTTGTACATTTATACCAGCCTAAAAATGTATAACCTTCTTTTCCATTTATTTGAGGTTCTACTGCATTTTCATTATCAAGTACATATTGTGTTTCTAAAACTTTATCATCATCTTTAAAAGTAACTGTATAAATATTTTTTGCTTCTTCATAATCAATATATTTTATTTCAAATTTAGCATCATTTGAAATTTTATTACTACCAACAAAATTTTTGCCAACACTCCACCCTATTATATTACCATCATCATCTGTATCTGATATTATTTGATAGACTGTCATTTTTGTATAGGCAGTAGTATCTTTTACTTCCCCCTCTGTGCTTAAGACATCAATTGAACGAGCTGCAATCATTAAATCTTCAGCTTGTAAATGATTTTTACTTACATATTTCATTGTAAATACATATTTACCAACAACATAAAATGATTCTGCATTAGGATTATATTTTAATACTAATTTCCCTAATGTATCTAAATCTAATTCTTGCGCAAATGCTGTTGTTAAACTAAACATTAATGTTAAAAAGCTAAACAATAAATATTTTACTATCTTTTTCATATTCTCCTCCTTAATTATAAGTTACACTCGCTGTAGCAATAACTTTACCATCAACTTTTATTTTGGCTTCTTTTATAGAAGTGTCAATAATATCAGGTGCTGGATCTTCTTTAAATTGTCTTGTTTTACCATTATATTCAATACTTGAAAATCCTGTCCATGGATTGCCATTTTTATAAACGGTTAATATATAATGGTCTATATCATGAAGATTATTATATGATGCTGTAAATGTAATTGAATACACTGATTTAACTGTTACTTTATGAGTTGCAGTATAATGTCCGTCTTCTGTTGTAACTGTAACAATTACCTCACCATCATCTCTACCAGTTACTTTACAATCAGATGTAACTGTAGCAACATTTGGATTATTTCCTGTACAAGTATATTTTTTATTTGTAGCATTATCAGGATTAATTTTAACAGTTAATTGAATAGAGGGTGAACCTACATTTACACTATCTGCACCACTTAAACTTACTCCTGTAACATTAACATAACTTGGTGTATTTGGTTTTGGATCTGTATTATCTTTATCTGGTGTTGTTGGTGTTGTTGTTTGAGTATCCTTAACAGTTATTTCTTTTTTAGCAGTCTTATTACCATCAGTTGTTGTAACTGTAATGGTTACTTTACCACTTTTTAAACCTTTAACAGTACCATTTTTATCCACTGTAGCTATTTTGTCATTACTACTTTTCCAAGTAACTCCTTTATCAGATGCATTATCTGGGGTAATAGTTGCAGTTAATTTAATAGTTTTACCTACTGTTACTTCATTGCTACCACTAATTGTTACATTTGTAACATTTATAATATCATCTGTAACTGTAATTTTACAATTAGCACTATATTCACCATCTTCTGTTGTAACAGTTATAGTAGCGCTTCCTTTTTTAAGAGCTTTAACTTTACCATTTTTATCTACTGTTACTATACTTTCATCACTACTTTGCCATTTTAAATTTTGATTTTTAGCATCTTCTGGTATTATACTAGCAACTAATGTATGAGATGAATTAGGCTTTAATGAAAGTGTCGTTAAATCTAAAGTGACACCAGTAACTCGACCAACTTCAACCCATCTAGCTTCTAAAATCATATCATCTGTTATTTTAGTATTAAAATCAAATAATTTACCTTCATAATACCAACCATCAAAAATATAACCTTCTTTTGTTGGGTTTTCAAGTTTACTTATCTTTTCACCTTTTAAAATATTTAAAGCATTAATAATACTTCCTCCATTAGTATTAAAAGTAACTACGTATTCCTTTTTAGCACAATTTTTTACGACTAAAAGAATTACTAAAACAAGAATTATAATTCCTAATACTATAAGAATAATATTTCGACTTTTTCCTTTTGTTTGCATTTTTCATACTCCTTTCCTAAACTATATATGCAAAAACATAATATTACTACCTATGCTAGTAGTTACTTTAATTGTACTATATTAAATCTTACCTAACAAGATGTAATTTTTACTAAATTTTTATAAAAAGAATGATTTTAATTTAAAAATAACATAAAAAAACAAACCCTTTATTTATCTGGGTTTGCTTAATATTCTAAATGGCGCCCGATGTAGGACTCGAACCTACGACCTAACGGTTAACAGCCGTGCGCTCTACCGACTGAGCTAATCGGGCATTACTCCAATAGTATAATACAATTTCTTAAATTTTGTCAATAAAAATGAGTAAAAAAGTACTATACTATTGTTAAAATTATAAATATTTTTTTAAATCATCTAAATTTTTTTCTAATGTTGCTTTTAATTTACCTGCTAAAACAACTATTTCAGCATCATTATTATTATATGAATTTATTTTTTCAGTTATTTCTATTATTTTTTTATTAATATTTTCTACTATTAATTTAGTAATATTTTTATCATTAGTATCTTTTAATAAAGAAACTTCACTCATTACTTTAGTACTAACTTTAGTCATCATACCTACTTTTTCACAATCAGCTCCATATTTTTTTAAGATATCTTCAGCTTCTTTTTCTGTTTGTAAATACTCATCTCTACTATTTTTAAGAAGTCGTTCTAACTTTTCATTATTAACTTTAGTTATAATACTATCAATATCTAAAACTATTTTTTCAGAATTTTTACTAATATAATTTAAAAATTCAATTTCTTGTTTTTTATCTTTTTTCACTAATTAAAATCACCCATTTTTATTATGAGTGATTTTTAATATTTTATACTTCTTGAACTACTGCAATAATCATTGGTTTACATTCAGTTTCTTCATATAAATAGTTACTTAATTCTTCTCTTATTTCAACTTTTATTTTATTATAATCAACAAATGTTGGAGTAATATTACGACTGATAATACCTTCACAAATATGTTTAATTTCTTCAATTAAATAAGCAGAATCTTTAACATAGATAAATCCTCTAGTAGTTACTTCAGGTCCTACTAACATAACTTTATCTTTTTTAGAAATAGTGGCACTTATTAAAACAATACCATTTTCTGAAAGCATTTCTCTATCTTTAATAACTAATTCACCAACATCTTCTGATGATTTACCATCAATAAGGACATCATTAACTTTAATATGTTCATTTTTATCAATTAATTTACCATTTTCAAAATTAACTACTTCCCCATTTTGTTTTAAAATAATGTTTTCAGCACTAATTCCAAGACGACTAGCTAAATTAGCATTGTTAACCATATAACGATATTCACCCTTAACAGGCATATAATATTTAGGTTGAACTAATTTAATCATTAACATAATATCTTCACTAGATGGATGATGTAAAATAACTTTATCACTTGGTAAATTAATAATATTACAACCAAATTTAGCAAGTTCATTTTCTAATTTAACTAAAGCTTTTTCATTACTATCATATCTTGGTTCAGCAAACACTACTGTATCACTATTTTTTAAATCAATATATTTATCATAACCATGAAGTATTTTACTAATATTAGCATAAGGATTAGCTCTTTCATCATTTATTAATAATATGGCATTATCATCATTGATATTAGATAAATCACCAATGATACCATTTTCTACTTCTAAATATTTTTCTTTTATGGCAAAATTGATAACATTTTGTAATTTTTTACCCATGATAACAATTTTACGATGGGTATTTTTAGCGGCATTAAATATATCAGTAATTGTATATAAATGATATGGTAAGATAGAAAATAATATTCTTTTTTCATTATGTTTAATTATATCTTTAAAATATTCTTCTAAACGATGATTAGGAGATGTTTGCCCTTTTCTTTCCGAAAATGTTGACTCACATAACATACATAAAACACCTTGTTTACCAACATAAGCAATCTTACCTAGATCCATATCATAAGGTCCAAGCATTGTAGGGTCAATAACAAAATCGCCAGTATAACAAATTGCCCCATCTTTAGAGTTAATAACATACATTAAAGCATCAGGAATACTATGAGAAACAGAAAGAGGAAAAACTGAAACATTATTTTCAAATGTTATTTTTTTATGTGGTTTTATCTCTATAATATTTTTATCATTTATCCCAAATTCTTCTAAAACAAACTTAGTAAATTTTGTTGCATATATTTTTATATTTGGTAATTCTTTAATTAAATCAGCTACACTACCCATATTTTCACTATGACCATGGGTTATAAATACACCCTTTATTCTCTTTTTATTTTTAACTAAATAAGAATAATCAGGCATAATATAATCTATACCTAAAAGATTAGAGTTAGCGTATTTAAGTCCACAATCAAAAACAAATATATCATTATCTATTTCAATAACATAGGAATTTTTACCATTTTCAGCAAGGCCACCAAGCCCAAAAATCTTAATTTTACTCAAAATAATCACTCTTTCTAAAAGTTCTTTCGTTAGGAGTATTATAACAAAAAAAGAGATTTAATTCAATCTCTAACTTATTTTTTAGATTTTATCTTGTGTAAAACATAACCTAAATCTTCTTTATCATCGCCATAGAATTTATCTTTGATGCTTTCAGCTAAATTTAGTTTATCTAATAAATCATTTTTTAATACTGCTTTAGCTACATCATATTCCATTAACTTTGGATCTGGTAAATTTTGGATGGCATTAAAATATATTACACATGGTAAGTTGGAATCTAAATGGGGAAATAATTCAAGTAATGAATCAATATTTTCGCTAACATATTCACCATATAATTCTTTTTGTCTAGCTAGTTCCTTATTAAGTCTTTCTTGCATTACTTGCACTGGTAATTCGTAATAATTTACTCTTTGTATTTCCATATAACAAGCAGAAATAATATGTTTTAAATCTTCTATAGTATCAGCCCCTAGTAGTTGAACATTATCTTTATAGGGAATACCAATATTATAAGAAGTACAAAATTCTCTTAAAAGAGTCGTTATATCAAATTCACCAATTTTTTGGACAGGAAAATCTAAATATAAAAAACTTCTTGTATATCTACCTAAGGCGCTTAATAATGATTTTTCTAAGTATTTTGTGACAAATTCATCATAAGCCCATGTAAATTTGTCTTCCTCTAAATTTTCGCCATATTCTTTATTGTAACTTTCTAAAGTTTCTTGTCTTTCTTTTATAGTCTTATAATTTCCTAAAGCATCATATAAACTCATAATTATCACATCTTTCTTAAAAAGATATTTTATTATATTATTTTCTTATTTGCAACAAAATTTTATCTATTTTCATTAATTAATTCACTTAAATACATAATATTTAGATTTTGATAATTAATTTGTCTTATTAAAATCTTAAAATCAGCAAGAGTAACGTTATCATTAATAAAAATTATATGACCACTTTCAATATTATCTTTAATTGTAGCTAAATTATAATTGTTGAGTCTCTCTGTAGCATCTACTAAATATTTTTTATTACTTTTACAAATATCTAGAATATTACTACTGACAAAACAAATATTATGATTGATATTATTATTATTTAATTGAGTTTCCACTTTCCTAAATTCTTCTATATCATTATTAATCTGTTCATAAGTAACTTTTCGATCAAAAGAATTATGATCAATTAATCTTGTTATTTTAATTTTCTTCTCACTAGCATAATTTATTAAATCAATATTATCTTGTAATATAATGGCTACCCCTCTTTTATTTTTATTCCCTTGTTTTATAATTTTATCTTTATTATTTTCGAGGGATATATCTGGTTTTATTTTATCGTATTCTAAATAATAAGAATTAAAAGTATCTAAAAAACGCATATTATTATAACTTTTTAAAACATTAACAGCATAGCCATTTAACCCCGGAATAATATAATCATCTTCGATAACAGCACTAACTGGACTTATATTATATTCATCACTTACTCTATTTATTTCTGTAACTAAACTACTATTATTTACTACTATATCACTCATCTTTTCAGTATAATAGAAACTAAATAAAAATACTGCCAAAAGCCCTATATATTTAAAAAGATTCTTCATTTTTGCTCCTTACAATAAATTATAATATTATATTTTTAAGAATATGCTTAAGATTTTTACCAAGATAAAAGAAGGCTTATGCACCTTCTTTATTATTACTACTTTCATCATTTAAATCATGTTTTTTATTAGTTGAAAGAAAAGTTACTCTTTCTGCGATAACATCAGTTATATAATGCAGTTTATGATTTTCATCTTCATACTTACTTGTTTGTAATCTTCCCTTCACTCCAATGACATCACCAACATGACAATATTCTGTTGTAGTGGCAGCTACACTATTCCATAAAATACAACGAATAAAATCAGTTTCATATATGCCATCAGAATTTTTAAAGTTACGATTAACCGCCAAAATAACTGTTGTGACTTTTTTATCTTTCTCTATTTCTACAATTTCGGGATTACCGGTTAATCTTCCAACTAAAATAACATTATTCAACATAAAACCTCCTTTCAACTTTAAAATAGCACATTTTAAGTATTTTACCTAACTTCCAAAATACTAGAAATTTGGGCATAAATTAATCTTAAAAATCTAATTTTGACATAAAAAAATTACTAAATCTTTAAAATTTAGTAACTTTTAATCTTTTATTAATCTATTAAGTTCAACAGCATATTCCATTGGTAATTCTTTTTTGAAATCTGCGATAAAACCCATAACTAATAACTCTTTAGCTTTATCTTCACTTAAACCTTTACTCATTAAGTATTGTAATTTTTCTTCACTTACCTTAGATATTGTTGCTTCATGTTCTATTTCACTACTATCATTTTCAATAATATTTTTAGGATATGTATTACTACTAGAAATATTATCCATAATTAAAGTATCACACTTAACTTTGGCTTTGGAATTAATAGCATTTTTAGTAATCTTAACTAAACCACGATAATTACTAATTCCTCCATTTTCTGAAATACTTTTACTAACAATATTACTTTTCGTGTTTTTACCTAAATGAATCATTTTAGCCCCAGCATCTAAAGCTTGATTAGATTTAGCATAAGCAATAGATAAACTATTACCAACTGAATTATCACCTTTTAAAATACAACTTGGATATTTCATTGTTACATTGCTTCCAATATTGCCATCAATCCACTCCATGCTACCACCTTCATCAACAATTGCTCTTTTGGTAACCAAATTATATACATCTGTTGACCAATTTTGAATTGTTGAATAACGACATTTAGCATGACGACCAACATAAATTTCTACTACACCAGCATGCAAAGAAGAAGTTGAATAACTTTTCGCAGTACAACCTTCAATATATTCTAGGCTACTATAATCATCAACAATAATGATAGTTCTTTCAAATTGACCTAAAGACTCACTATCAATCCGGAAATAACTTTGCAGTGGTCTATCCAATTTAGTATGTGGAGGAATATAAATAAAAGAACCACCACTCCATAATGCACCATTTAAAGCAGTATATTTATTTTCATCATATTTAACTAAATTATTAAAGTATTTATAAAATAAATCAGGATATTTTTGGAGTGCTTCATCACTACTCATAAAAATTATATCTTTATCAGTTTTATTTTTATGATATACTACTTCACTTTCATATTGATTAGATACTCCATCTAAATATTTTTCTTCAGCTTCAATAACTCCTAAAGATGCAAAAGTATCTTTAATATTACAGCTAACATTATTCCAATTATTAGTTACTTTTTCCATATCACTTTTATAATAATTTATATTATCAAAATCAATCTTAATTTCAGGGCCAAAATTAGGATTTTCTAATTCTTGAAATTTAGCAAACGAATTAAGACGAAATTCTAACATTTTATTATCTTCGCCTTTTTTCTTAGATAACCATGTAATAAATTCTTTATCTAACCTTTTTTTCATATTGCCTCTCCTTTCTAAATAATACAATAAATTATTGTTAAAAACAATTGTATTTTCAACATTACTTTGATAAAATTATTACAATAAGGTGGTATAGAATGAGTAATGGTGAATATTTACAATTTTTACAACAACAACATGAACCAATGCGTTATTTTCGCATTAAAGATAACCATTTACTTTTTGTATCACCCACTTCTAATAATAAAGTTTTAGGTATGCCTCTTTATAGTATTAGTTTAGAAGTATTAGATAAAATGTATCCAGCTCTATTTTATCAAAACCCTAATGAAATATATCAAATATTATTTTTATTAAGTCTTTTCTATAAAGAAAAATTAGATGATAACATTGATATAAAATATATTTCAGATTATATCAAGCAATTTATAAATATTAAAAATCAAGTAGTTAGTTATAATGATCAAACTCAAGAAATAAGAAAAAATTGTTTAGAAATTCCTCTTATTCTAGCTGATGATAATAATTTTGAAAATAATCCATGTGCAATAGAAATAAGAAAAAATATTCTAGAAGAATTAAACGATATAGCAAGTGGTAAAAGTAATGTTCCTAAATTAGTTAGATCTAACCCTAATGTTGGCAATTTTGAATCAGAAGAAGATATGTTAAGAACCATTGAAAAAGCTGGTTTTACCACTATATTTATTATAGTTGCAGGTGTAATTCTTACTTGTGCTTATCTAATATACTTTTTTAACAAATAAAATCATAGTCAAATTAACTATGATTTTATTATGAAAGGATCAGTTATTGTTCCAGTTCCACTTAATAATTCTTCTGAAGCATTTATATAAAAAACTGGACGAATATGTGTATTTTGATCAGTAACACGTAAATCAAAAGCACCAACAGAGTCAATTATAAAACTAACAAACGCTTTATCCCAATTACTCCAACCTGTTCTTGATATCAGCCATTCATCAAGAATTGAATCATTTTGTTGTATATTTAACCATCCAGTTTGACACTCTTCATATGTATGTTCATCATAAAAACAGTTAATTGTATCATTAACAGAGTAGGAATAATCATGAAGATACATTAAACTTACTTTTCCTTCATAATTTTTTGTCCATTTGATATCAGAAAAATGTTTAAAATAATATACCTCATTATTATTATTTGTTCCTTGTTCTGCTCCTAGCGTTCCTTCTTCTACTTTCTTATCATATTTTACTTCTTTTTGACCCGTTTCGGCCAAGTATAATTCTCTACCATTTAATAACTTTCTATTTTCCGAATTAACTTCCATATCACCATACATCCATGTATTATTTGCCATTTTTTCTTTCCAATTGATGTTTTTTTCCACATTTACTGGTACATAATCAGTATTTCCTAAGAAAGCTGCTCCACTTATAGCTTTATATATATTACTATTAGGAAATTCTATATCTGTTTGATTATCTATATACCACTGATATGATTGCTCTAAAGCTTCTTTTTTGATTACTTTTACTCTTCCAGTAGATGCTTCTACTCCTATTATTCTATACATATAGTGATCAGTATCACCTTTACAAGTATTTTGATCACTAGTTCCGAAACAGATATAGTTATTGATTTCTTCTGTTGCTTGACCTTGGAAACGATACATCTCTCCTCTTATTTTATCTACACTTAATCCTTTAGGATTACCTTCTTTTATTTCTTCTCCTAAGCTCTTATCAAAATATAAATAACAATAACTACTTTTATTTGTTGTTAATACTACTTTATCATTTTCATAACTAAGTACTCCATTTAATTCATTTCCATTATTATCTATACATTTTGATTTTTCTATATTAAGTACATACATATCCGGAAATTTATTATCTTCTACTTTGACATATTTATTGTCATCATCTTCTTTATACATAGCAAAAGTTTTATTATTTACTTCTTGTTTTAGTATAACATTATCCAACTTTACTTTTTCTTTTGGCTTTTCAGTTATGACAACGGTTAGTAATAATCCTACCAATATTATTATTAATAAATATTTCTTGTTAATTATTCTCATAAAATATCATTCCTTTATTTTATAAGATAATTATATATT
>CANQZN010000028.1 GCA_947628365.1 uncultured Bacilli bacterium
TTGCCTCTGAACCCTGGAAGGGTTTACATGCTGTAAGCATGTGGCCTGAACCTATTGCCGCAACGCGGGAGGTCAAGATGTTATCAAAAAAATGTTGAGAATTACTCAACATTTGCAAGTTCTACCCCTACTACTTTACTTACGCCAGCATTTTGCATAGTGATACCATAAAGGACATCGGCATATTCCATCATCCTCTTTTTATGGGTAATCAAAATATATTGATTATCCAATTTTTTCTTATTTAGATATTCCCCAAATAAGTCAACATTAACTTCATCTAAAGCAGCTTCAACTTCATCTAAAATAATAAATGGTACATTAGATGAATTTAACACCGCAAATAACAAACAAATTGCAGTTAATGATTTTTCCCCACCAGATAAACTTTGGGTATTATGAATTTTTTTACCAGGAGGAACAATTACCATTTCTACTCCAGTATTTAAGTAATCTTTTGGATCAGTTAACTCTAACCTTCCTATTCCACCTTGAAACATAATCTTAAATATTTTACTAAATTCTTCACTAACTTTTTCAAAAGTAGTTTTAAATTTATCAATCATAATATTATCCATATCACTAATGATATTAAGTAAATTTTGCATAGATACTTCTAAATCAGCTTTTTGATTTTGTAAAAATTCATATCTCGTATTAACTCTTTCAAATTCACTAATACTACCCGTATTAACATCTCCTAGAGCTTTAATTTCTTGTTTTAATTTATGAACATTATTACGAGCTAAATCAACTTCAATATCTAATTCATAATTTTCTTTAGCGTATTCATAAGTCATATTATATTCTTCATTTAAAACTAGTAATAAATTATCTAATTTAACATTAATTTTACCAGCATTAACACTTACAGTATTTAGTTCATTAGATATAGTTTTATATTCTTGATTAGCTTTATTATTTTCTTTTTCTAATTCAGTTAAAGTATTATTTAAATTTTCTTTTTGATCTTTTAATTCATTTAAATTTTGCTCTATTTTATCTTTTTCAATATTTAGGGTATTTAACTTATTCATAACTTCTTCCAACTTTTTATCTAAGCTATTTTCTTTTAAATTAGTTATACCTTCAATATCATTTTTAATTGTCTTTAATTTTTCTTCTTCTGCATCTAATATTGCTACTTTATTTTCTTTAGTACTATTTAAACTAATTATTTCTAAATTAATTGTATTTAAATTATTACTTAATATTTCATAATCATTATTGATATTCTTAATATTATTATTTAATTCTTCTATCTTATTAATTATATCTTCTAATTTAATTTTAGCTTTTTCTAAATCTTGTTTAGTAGTAACTAAACTACTCTTATGAGTACCACCACCACTTATAGAGCCACCAGCATAAATAATACTACCATCTAGGGAAACTACTCTAAATTTATATTCTAAAATCTTAGCAATCAAATTCATGGCGTCAATATCTTTAGCTACAATAACATTACCTAATTGATTTAAAATAATATTTTTATATTGTTCATCATAAGTAATTAAATCAGATAAAATACCAACATATCCATTAACTTGAATTAAACGATCAATAATACTATCTTCAATATATCTTGGTTTAATTATATTAAGGGGTAAAAAAGTTGCTCTTCCTAAATTATTATCTTTTAAATAATTGATAGCATTTTTAGCAGAGTTTTCATTATCCACTACTAAAAAGTTACTAGATGATGCTAATACTACTTCTGTACATAACAAGTATTCATCAGGAGCATTTATGATATTCCCAATAGTGTTATGAATACCTTTTAGACGAGGATTATTTAAAATATTTTTAACACTTAATGGTAATTTTTCATTATTTAAAATATTACTTTCTAAAATATCTATTCTATTTTCTAAGAAACTCTTCTCTTTTTCATATTCTTCTAATTCTTTAGTATAAGTATTTTTCTTTAGTAAAACATTTTTATATTCTGTATTTATTTTATTACTTTCTTCTTGTTTAACTTTAATATTATTATTTAAATTATCAATTTCATTATTATAACCGGCAATAATCTTAACGGAATTTAATTCATCTTCTTTTAGATTTAATAAATTATTTTTTATTTTATCTTCACTATACTCATATTTTGTTCTTTCAATAGTTATTCTTTTTTCACTATCAAGTAAAGATATTTCTTCCGTTAAATTAATAATTTGTTTATTATATTCAGATATTTTATCATCTAATTTATAGATATCTAATTTAATCTTTTCGCACTCTTCTGTATTATTACTCATTTGCATTTCATCTAACTTTTTAGTTAATTCTTCACTCTTTTTTTGTAATAAAATATATTCTTTATTTAAATCAGTAATATCTTTAGTAGTAAGAGCAATTTCAGTATTTTTTAAACTTTCTTTTAAATCTAAATATTTTTTAGCAACTTCTGCTTGAGCTCTTAGAGGTTCAACAGATGTTTTTAATTCGTCAATAACTAAATTTACACTTTCAATATTATCTTTAGTTTTATCTAATTTTTTTAAAGATTCTTCTTTTCTCTTTTTATATTTTAATACTCCGGCTGCACTTTCAAAAATAACTCTTCTATCACTTGGTTTAGAATTAACAATATCAGTAATATTACCTTGGGAGATAATATTAATAGAATCAGCACTAGAACCAGAGTCGATAAATAAATCACTAACATCTTTTAATCTTACTTTACTATTATTAATATAATATTCATTTTCTCCCGTTTTATAAACTACTCTTTTAACTTCTATTTCACTATATTCACTATTTAGAAATTTATCGGAATTATCAAAAGTTAAAGTTACGGAAGCTTTATTTAAGCCTTCTTTGGCCTCTGAACCACTAAAAATAACATCACTCATAGAGTTTCCCCCTCTAAGTGATTTAACTGATTGTTCTCCTAAAACCCAACGAACTGCATCAACAATATTACTCTTTCCACTTCCGTTAGGTCCAACTATCGCAGTAATACCTTTATTAAGTTCAAAGACAGTTTTATTAGCAAATGATTTAAAACCATCTAATCTTATTCTTTTTAAATACATGCTTCACCTTCTATTTTACTGACTTTTTATAAGCATCAAAAGCTGCTTGTTGTTCAGCTTCTTTTTTACTTCTACCTATACCTTTACCATAGATAATGTTATCAATTCTAACCTCAACTTCAAATCTTTTATTATGATCTTTACCATATTCACCTACTAAAACATACTCTAAAGATTTCTTATCAGTTTGCACATATTCTTGTAACATAGTTTTATAATCACCAAAAAAGACAAAATCTTTTTCAATATAAGGAATAACTATTTGATAAATATATTCTTTAGCTTTATCTATACCTAAGCTTAAATATACTACCCCTAAAACACTTTCAAAAACATCAGCAATTATGGTGTCATTGATATTACCCTCTTGACCATGACCAACTTTAATATATTTAGGAATGCCCATTTCTTTAGCATAAAAAGAAAGTGCTTGTTCACATACAAAACTAGCCCTTTTTTTAGTCATTTCGCCTTCTTTAAAATCTGTCTTTGTATAGAAGTATTCACTAATTATAAATTCTAAGATAGCATCCCCTAAAAACTCTAATCTTTCATAGTTTTGAGCCTCTTTATGTTCATTAGAATAACTACTATGAGTAAGAGCTGTATTAAGTAAATCTTTATCAATATTTTTTATACCATATTTGTCTAAGAAATCCATTGTAATCACCATAGAAAAATTATAGCAAAAATTCTTTTTAATGTAAATGTTTACACAATGGCTTTTTATTACTTTAAATTAGTAAATTTATCTTTATTTTGATTAGTTATTACCCCAATTAAAATGGGTATAGTTACAATAATTGGATTCATATATCTTATGTATGCATTAACTGGTGATAGGAAACAAAATGCTAGAGCTAATATAATAGGCATTGCTACTAAAATGTATTCCTTTTTATTTTTATGAATAGCGTAACTTAACATTATAATTAAAACATAGGTATAAAATCCTGTATTAAATAAAAATTCGATAACTGGTAACTCTCTTACATTTTGAATATTTTCTTCAACAAAATCTCGGGCGGGTTTAAATTTATTTAACATTTTAAAATTAAAATATCCTGTATTAACCATTTCATTTTTAACTACGATAAACCACGCTAAACCATCTTTAAATTCTCTTTTAGGAGGATAAATATAACCATAATAATTTTCTAAAAAAGCATCAAAATAAACTTTAGGGTGTTTGAAAAAATCTTTTAACCACATTTCAAAATAAGGACCTATGGTATCTTTTTCAGCATAAAAACTAAATTTAATTGGGTCTGATAACTCCGGATCATATTCTTTTTTTATTTCATCCATACTAATTATAAAAACACTTTGGTATACTTTTAATTCTTCTTTAGTTAAGTCATATTTTTTAATATATCTTGCTGTTTGTTGAATAGGTACTGATAACATTTCTCTAATATTACTTTGAGGAATATTAAATACCTCGAGTGTATAATTATAAACTATTTGAAAACATGCAAAAAATAAAACTAAAATGCTATTTAAAACTCTTTTATCTTTTCTAAATAAACCAACAATAATTAAAGTTAAAATAACAATATGTATTCCATTATTGCGGAATAATATTAAAGGAATTGCAGATAAAATAAAAGGCCATTTAGAATTTGAATACAAATATTTTATAAACGCAATTAAATACAACATAAAAAACAAATAAAAATAAGTATCTTTAACTAAAGTATAAGCATGAATATACCATAATGGATTAATTAAAAAGAAAAGAAAAATACTAATTACTAACCATTTTGGTGTCTTTATTTGATGCAAAAAATTAATTGTATAAGCAAAAACAAAACAAGAAAAATTATATTGGACAAAGTTAAATAAAAAAGCCCCAAAGTTATCATTTATTAAAAACCTACCTAACTTTACAAATAAACCCATGATGATTGTTGGTACGACTGGATGATGGTTAGTCCACTCATGAATACCATAAAAATAATCTAATTGTTGTAAACCATCCCAATGGATAGGACCTGGATAATAAATAACTAAAATAGGTATGCCCACAATAAAAAAGATTAAAAATAATTTTAATATGGCATGTTTTTCAAAAATAAATTGACCTAATTTACTTGTAAACTTTACTTCCCGAGATTTATCTAATATATGAAAAATTAAACTAATTAATAAATAAAATGCTATAACTAGAACAACAAATGCAAGTATAGTTAAGCTAATATTTTTTATTCCTCTATATAATATATTAATGTTGTGGTAATTACTAACCGCATAACCCGTTACAACAAATAAACTCAATAATAAACTTGTGAGCAAAATATTCTTTGATATCTTTTGCATAAAATAACACCTACTACATATTTAAATATACCATATTTTAACAATATAGTTCAACCTTTAGTTATTTATCGATTGTATTTAAGTACTGAATGGCGTCCTTTAGTGTTTCCACACCAACAATATCCATTTTAAGTTTTTTCTTTTTCTTTATTTGCATTGCCTCTTCATAATTTTCTTTAGGACATAAGAAAATATCTACTTTATCTTTATTTGCTCCAAGTAACTTATATTTAATACCACCTATTTCTCCAACATTACCTTTGGCATCAATTGTTCCCGTTCCTGCTATATTAAGTCCATGGGTAATATCTTCTTCTGTTAAAGCATTATAGATAGCTAAACTCATCATTAAGCCACCACTACTACCAGATTCATTATTTTTCATTTTGATACTAACTTTAATTGGTGTTTTATATTCATATCTTGTTTTAAAAGAAATACCTACTTTTAATGCACCATCAGTATCTCTGTAAAGTCTAGCACTTCTATTTACCTCTTCCCCATCATGATTTACTAAAATATTAACTACATCGCCTTCCTCTAAAGTATTAACATATTCTTTTAAATCATCTAAAGAATCAATAGAATAATTATCAACACTTATTACTTCATCTCCTACTTCAATATCTGTATTAGCATCTTCACTAACAAATAAAACTGTATTAATTGTTTTAGTAATTTCTATTTGATATGGAGATTCATTATAGGCTGATATTATGGCATTATCTATACCTTCATTTAAAAATTGTTTTTCTATTTCAATTACTTCATCATAATCAGTATCACCGGATATAGATTTAATAGATAATAAATCCCAATCAGGAATAACATAAGATAGTAAGATCATAGGCAGTGTACCTTTTAAACTAGTAACATAAGTCATTTGTAAATCACCATCTTGCTTATAATCTTTATCAATAATAACACGATCTTCTAAATTAATTGTTCCCCCACTTTTATAAATAACATAAGGAAGGTCATAATTAAAGGCGATTATAATTGAAACCATTCCTATTAAAAATTTATAATTTAGTTTTATAAACTCTTTTACTTTTTCATATAATTTATTAAACATGAAATCACCTAATTCATTATAGCACTTTGGAGATTTTTTATGAACAAACTAAAAAAACTTTTCACAATTTTTTCGCTTTTAATATTTATTGTTTTATTATTTAAATATAATTATTTATTAAATAAATCTGTTATTGATGCAGTTAATCTATGGCTAAGCAGGATATTCCCTTCTCTTTTTATTATGTTTGTTTTAAATGATATTATTATTGAAACTGACGCTCTTAGATTTTTAAATATATTCTTAAGTCCTTTTTTTAATAAACTTTTTAATACTAGTGGTAATTCATTTCAAGTATTTTTATTATCTCTTATAAGTGGAACTCCAACATCAGCTTTTATTATTAAAGAAATGCTTAATAATAATAGTATTACTACTAATGATGCTAATAAATTAATTAGTTTTACTTACTTTTCTAATCCCTTATTTCTATATAATATTTTAAGTTTATCTTTTAATAAATCTATTACTATAAAATTAATAATTATTCATTATATAACAAATATTTTAATCGGAATTATCTATCGAAAAAATAATGATAATATTAAAGTAAAAATGACTCTAAAAAATAAAGATAGTAAAAATATTTTTATGGTTTTACCTAGTTCTATTACAAAAAGTATTAATACATTACTAATGATTTTAGGAACTATTACCTTTTATATGATCCTAACTAATCTTCTATTATCACTTTTTAATTTTAACTATCTTAGTAGTACAATATTTAAAGGAATACTTGAAATAACACAAAGTTTAAATGACTTACCTTTTTTAGATATTTCTCTTATCAAAAAAGAGTTATTAGCTATAGCTATTATCTCTTTTGGAGGCTTGTCTATTCATACCCAAATTATTTCTTTAATAAATGATACAGAAATAAAATATCAAAATTTTTTGATGGGAAGAATATTACATGTTTTCTTAAGTACAACGATAACCTATCTTTGTAGTTTTATTTCCCTTATTATTTAAATAACTATATTTTGTATTATCAAGAGAACTAGCATTACCAGTATATATTATTTCAATATCATCAACATAATTATTATTTGTTTCATTATTTCGATCATTGGTTGGTTCATTATAAATAAATAAATTTAATTTGAAATAATAATATTTATCACCTTTATAAAAAGCAAAACTACCACATTTATTTACTCTTGCATCTTCCATTTTCCAAGAAGACTTTACATTATCAAAACTTGTATATCTAAAATAATAATCTGTTTTTCCTCCCGATGTTTTTTTCTCTATTTTCATTACAGCAGTTTTAATTGTACTTTTTTGCTTATAATAAAAATTAATTATTAAAGAACTACTATTAGATTTATCTTCTATCCCAACTAAAGTATGATTTTTTAAATCATCTTCAACTACTTTAATTGCTTGAATTCTATTTAATTGATTATTATAAACAAAATTATTAGTTTCTTTTTCGTCTTTTAAATCTACTAGCATTTGAAAGATAAAAACTAGCACTACTCCCACTAAAGCAATGCTAATCAAAAGTTCCATTAAAGACATACCTTTATTAGAAAGTCGCATTTTAACTACCCTCTAATAAATGTAACTTTACATTCTGTTGGTTTGGTAGAATTAAAGGCAAACTTTCTATTTGTACCACTTCCTGATATTGATAAAGTTGCTCCATTTGTACATTCCCAATGGTTCATAGTATAATTAGCATTAGGCATTGTTTTTACCTCTACTTCACTGGCATCCTCATTTTCTTTCGTAAACATTCTAACAATAACATCTGCTTCCAATTTTTTAAAATAAGCAAAACAAGTATCTCTTTCAGGGGTAGAAATGATTAATCCTTCTTCACCAGTTGACTCATTTAATACGCCAAAAGAAATTGATGAACCTTCTTTTGTACAATAGCTATTATCAGCATCAAAACTATAATCAAAGCCTGGAAGCTCTTTAACTAATTCATCAGGTGTTGATGGATCATTATCTTTATCCACATATATGTATACATTTATATCGGCAATTTTAGGTTCAATTTTTATTTCCTCTTTTAATTGTTCTGAAAAAAATCTTACACTTGTATAAGAGTTAATTAAAAACACCATTAATATTAAAAAGATAATAAAGAATGTATAAATCAAAGCTGTTGATACAAAACCATTTTTTTTCATATTACATACCTACCCAACTATAATAATTACGACAATTTGTATTATCGCTATTACAACTTTTATATTCTATTACAATTATAAATGCATTCGTGTTATCTGTATTTACTGTTTTTAAATAGTTAATTAATCCTTCACTAGCATTTAAATATAGTGCATTACAATTATTGTGTAAAGTAGTTCGATTAATACCACTACTTGTACTACATCCCGTTGTACTAGTAGCACATTCTAATGTACAATTTCTTACTATGTTATAAGTATTACTATTTTTATCTTGTAGTACTATCATTCTCGTGACTTCAAAATCTTTTAACATATTAGCAAAGAAAGTTTTTTCCGCTTCTTTACCAGTAAATAGTGGATCATAATCAGCACCAATTGTTAAAACAAAATTACTACTAGAATTAAAAAAGCTATTCGTCGCTGATGTTATATTCAATTTACTTAGGACTTTTGCAATATATTGTGTCCTATAAATATAATTAACATCATCATAATAAATTCGGGTTTTTTCAGATTGTAAAATCTTAGTAAAAGAAGAATACAATAACAATAAAGAGCTAGTCAAAACTACTATTACAATAATGGTTTCAATAAACATGAACCCCTTTTTGTTCATCATCTTTCACTCCCTATTATTAATTATAAACCATTAAATTATATTTAGCAATTAAAAATAGTAGAAAAATTTCCTACTATATTAAAAAAATTATTTTGCTTCAATTCCATCTAAGAATTTAAACACTTTTTCTTTTAATTTTTCTTTAGTATCATTGACTAAAATATAATCAAATTCGGCATAATCATCTAAGGCAGTTTCCGTTATATGAGTTTGTTCTGCGATAGACAAATTGCTTTGACTAAATTGATTCTCTACACAGATTGTATAAACATTATCATAATTTAATTTTATCTCTTCAATTTCTTCCGGAAGTCTTACCCCACTTATAACAACGACATCTGCTAAAGAAGCATAAACTTTTAAATCTTCAAGCATTCTATTAGTTAAGAATTTATTATCAATTTGTCTTACTTTATCCCCTAATTCTTGTAAGTAAGCTCTTGGCTTAGTATTTACATTACCATCCCAATCAGTCAGTTCTTGCGCAAAACTTTTTAAATATTTACTATATTCAGTAATTACACAATTTTCTAATTTATAAATATAGTATTCTTTAATTAATTTGGCTACTTCGCCTTTACCACTTTCTGCTTTTCCCGCGATCAAAAATATCTTCATTTTTCTACCTCTTCTTCTAATCTGTTTGCCATTTTTCTTTAGCAAATTCTAATAATACTCTTACTATTGTTAGTGTTGGTGTTGCAAGTACCATACCTAATATACCAAAGAAATGACCGAATAATAATAAAGCAATGATTATAATAATTGGATGAGTTGCTGATGCTTTACTCATAATAACTGGTTGTAAAATATAGTTTTCAACAATTTGAACTATTAAACAAATAATAAATGCACCAATACCTATTAATGGATCTTGGGTAAGCCCTACTATAACGGCAGCAGCCCCTCCAATATATGGACCAATAAATGGAATTAAATCTGTTATACCACAAATAAGTCCAAATAAAACTGGAGCATTTAAACCAACTAAAGCAAAACCAATTGAATCACAAATTAATACGACTAATGCTACTAAAAATGTCCCATTTACACATTTACGAACCTCAACATTCATTTTAGTAGCTAAATGATGAGCATCATTTTGCAAATGTTTAGGAATTAATTTTTTAAAATGATTTGCTATATTATCATAATCGATTAACATATAAATACCAATGATTAGGCCCATTGCAAATGTACCAATACCACTAAATAATGCGACGATAAAACTAATAATATTATTAGGAAGACTACTAGCTATTTCTGCACTATATTCAGTAATAGTTTCAAGTAATTTATTTTGGAAATCACCTAAATTTAAACCACTTTCTTGAATATTTTTAAATATGTCATTAACTCCATTAGTTATTCTTTCAACAAAACTAGGAAGTAAACCAACTAACTCATTAACCTCATTATAAACTGTTGGAATAAATATATATAATAGTAAGCCAAATAAGAAAACAAAAGCTGAGAAAACTATAATAGAACTTAGCATATTATTATGCGTTTTCTTATTTAATTTTATAACGAGTGGTCTTAATAACCAAGCCACAACAAAGCCAATAAAAAATGGACTTATAACAGTTAGTACATCAACAATAAAATGCATAATTCCTGTTTGTTTAATTGCAAAGATAATGGCTAAAAATAAACAAGCTATAAAGACAATATACATTATCTTTAACATTTTTTTGGTTAGACTTATAACCTCATTTAATTCTGTTTTATTAATTTCTTTGTCTAATTTATTTCTCATATAATCACTCTCTTATTTAATTATACTATAATTTTTTAAAAAAACATATTAAATTTAAAAAAGCACCAAAAGTGCTTAATTATTATTCATATTATTAGTCATGGCATTTGCTTTATCTAAAATATTATTTAATAGTTTATCAGCTTTATTCTTAGTATTTTTATTCATCAAAGTATAAGCTCCTAGTCCTATTGATGCAGCCATTAAAGTACAAGCAATCATTTCCATTTTTTTCAAATTATATCCACCTCTACAATTATTATGGCAGATCTAATTTACTTTATGTATAAATTCTTTGGTTAATTTTTCTTCTAGGGAAGTTTTTCTTGCATTACTATAATCGTTATTAACCCCTGCATAAAATACTTGAGGTTCACCAATTAAAATTAAACTTTTTTTGGCTCTACTTATTCCTGTATATAAAAGTTTATTATAAAGCATATGACCATATTGAGGCGAGATTGGCATAATTACATGATCAAATTCACTACCTTGACTTTTATGAATAGTCATGGCATAAGCATGACGAATATTTTTTAAATATTTTTTCTCTACCATAATTAAATTGCCATCAAAATCAATATTGATAACTTCTCTTTTATAAGGGTTAGATAAAGTACTAATACTTTTAATAAAACCTATATCGCCATTAAAGATATTATTATCAGCATCATTAACTAATTGTAAAACTTTATCTCCCTCTTTATAGGTAACATCACCATATATTATTTTCCTTTGTCCTATATCTGGATTAAATAATTCACATAACATATTATTTAAACTATCAATACCATTTTCACCCTTATACATTGGGGCTAAAATTTGTAAATTATTTTCATCATATCCTTTTTGAATACCAACTTTAACAATATTTTTAACTGTTGCATAAATATCTTTATTATTAGTTACTAAAAAATTATAATCATCATGTTTATCAATAAATTCTTCACCAAGTTCTCTACATTTTACTTCCCTTGCTAAATAAGGAATATAAGAATTATCACTTTGTCTATAAATATAATTTAGGGGAACATAACTAAACAAGTCACTATGTATTAAATCATTTAACACAGAACCAGCATTAACTGAAGGAAGTTGATGAGCATCTCCCACCAAAACTAATTTAACATAACTATGTATTCCCCTAAGTAGAGATGCAAAAAGCATATTATCGACCATACTAACTTCATCCACAATAATTAGTCTTTGAAAATTTTTATTATTTTCATTAACCATAAAGTCATTTGTATCTTTATTCCATTTTAAATATCTATGAATTGTACTGGCAGGTAGTCCCGTTGATGTACTCATTTTTTTACTTGCTCTACCTGTTGGGGCCAAAAGAGCAATTTGTTCAATTAAATCAATATTATTTAATTTATTTTTCTCTACATATAATTTTACAATGGCATTAATTATCGTTGTCTTACCTGTTCCAGGACCACCAGATATTATAGTAATATTATTATTTAATGCAGTAGTAATTGCCCTCTTTTGATCTTCATTATAAGTTATATTAAGATTGTTCTCTAATTTTTTTATTTTCTCGGTATAATCAAAAGTACTTATTTTGGCACTCGCAATCTTTTTTAAGCATTCTGCAATAGAGAGTTCATCAGCATAATTTTCTTGTAAATAATATCTTTCATCTTCAATAACGATAAACATTTCTTCTTCTAATTCTTTTAAATAATCTAAATATGTTTCATAATCAATTGCAATATTAAAAAGTCTATTTAAAACTGTATAAATATCTGAAGCATTATAATAAATATCTCCATTATTTAAAGATATTGCTTTCATACTTTCTAAAATACAAGCTTTAACTCTTCTTTTATCAAATCGATCTTCAAAATTATTTAAAAAAATCATATCTAATCTTTTAAAGTCGACAATTTCATTTAATAAATAAATATTATTATCTAAAATATCCACTATCTTATCCCGATATTTATTATATATTTTACCAGCTTCTTCAATTGAAAAGCCTAAATTTTTTAATCTTAAAATAACATCAGAACTTTTAGAGTAATTCAAAATAGATTCATATATTTTTATCTTTTTAGTTTCATTCATTCCCTCGATTTTATCTAATGAATCTTTATCGTTTTTTATAATTTCAATGGCAGATTCCCCATAGATTTCCACAATTCTCTCGGCCGTTTTCTTGCCACAACCTTTAATAAAAGAACTACTTAAAAAATCAACTATATCTTCATTTGCTTTAGGCATTATAAGTTCATAAGTTGTAACTTTAAATTGAAGACCAAACCGTTCATGATTAACAAATTCGCCTTCAATTTGCATTGGCGTTTCTAATTTTAAATCAGGAAAACTACCGGTAATAGTTATAGTCTTTTTTAAATATTCATTATATTTATCATCATTAGTTTTAGAAACGCGAAAAAGGCCAACTAAATAGCCGTTTGCTTCATTATAAAAAATTGAACTTTTGATTTTTCCTTCTAAAATAGCCATAAATTTATTATATAATATCTATTTAAAAAAGACTAGAAAATCTAGTCAATTATTTTTATTTTTTTCAGGCATTTTTAAAATTCTAACTATATCTTTTTCATCTTCGTCTTGATACTTGCTAACAAAGCCTTTTATACTTTCAGGATCATCTGCAAAAAGTTTTAACTCTCCATCAACCATTTGAAAATATTTCGAAGTATCAGTCATTAGTATTATATTATCATTTTCATATTTAACTAAATATCTATCTTTATTTCTATATGATTCACCAACTACTTCATAACTTTGATGATAATCATTTTGGTAACTTACACTAGCATCTATCCCAAGTTTTCTATAACCTTCCACCATTTTATTTATTTGATGTTTGTGATTTGTAATACCCAGACTATCTTCAATTTTAGTTATTAAACATACTTGTTCACAATGATTGACACTTAATTCATCGTTTATTATTCCACCAGTTGCTAAAATACTTAATGACACAATAGTGGTTAAAATACCATTTTTAATTTCTTTTATATATTTCATATTAGTACTTGGTTCTGGTATTTCATAATCAGCTAGACTTTCGTGAACCATATCAGATAGTTTTACTTCATTTAAAATATCTGTATTGGGAGCAAACATCTCATAATCAAAATCATGATTACTTATTATAGAATAAAGAAGTAATAACGCAAGTGGATAATCTTTTATTTTAATTATTTTGGCTAATTCATTTTTCTTAATGGCTCTTGCCAATTTAATTACTTCAAATTCACTCATATTTTGTAAATTATCTAAAAATATATCTATAACTTTGGCTTCTCTTTCTAAAGTTAAATCTACACTACTATTATTATCTTGGAGATTTAATTTTGTTAAAGTTTGATAAATATTTTTAACAGCTCTACAATAAATTAAATTATAACCATAAATTTCAAAATGGCGTTCAAAAAAACACCAGAACTTAATAACTACATTAAATTTTGCAAGTGGATAATCACAATATATCTCTTCTGGAATTAAAGCATAATAATCTTTATAAAAAATATCGCTTTCACAATCTTTATCACATTTTATTATGTCTTTATAAATTTCTAAAATATCTTTGGGCATAAAATACATTTTACTCATAAAAGCACTTCCAGTTTTTATTATATTCGAAAAAATATGAATTCGCTATATAAAATATCTATTTTAAGCCAAAATATAAAAAAAGACTTACTACTTTAGTGGTTCTTAAACATTGAGGGGTGATGAATGAAAATTCATTGCTCTTTTGTTTTTTCTAAAAATATTAGTTATAATCAT
>CANQZN010000029.1 GCA_947628365.1 uncultured Bacilli bacterium
CATCGTGCCCTTAGTTATCTATTAAATTACAAAACATACCTCTTGTAAAGGGGTATGTTTTGTCTTATTTTGTCGAAGTTTTTAATTATACATAATATCTATATCAACATCGCCATTAATACCATCAATTCGGCCATTATTGCAAAGTTGCCAAATAATGTATTTACCAGCGTAATTTGTTTTTGAAGTATAATGAGCAAGCCATACAGGATATTCTAATTTATTAGTCCAAATAGTTTCAAGATAATTTTTACTACTATAAAGCATACCTTCATAGCCTTTATTTCTTGCTTCACTCATAAATGTATTAGCAATCTTATTAATTTCATGGAAACTAACTTTAAAAGAATTCCATTTTGACCAATTTTCCCAGTCAAAAGCAATTGGTAAATCAAGTGCCTCTCCATCTAAAGTATCTACTACCCATTTAACTTGATTTAAAGCATCTTCTACACTAGATGCATATGTATATAAATAAACGCCAACTTTTAAGCCAGCTTCTTTAGCTTTCTTAATATTTTGTTTAAAGTATTGATCTATAGAAATACTACCTCCAATAGATGATTGAACACCAATTCGCATCATAACAAATGTCGCACCAGCATTTTTAACTTTATTAAAATCTATATCGCCTTGCCATTTAGAAACATCAATACCTACTTCAGTTTTATCATTTTTATGTTTGGCTAAAATATCTGCAAATTCTGTTTTTTTAGCGGGTTCACTAGTACCGCCTCCACCACTAGATGGTTTAACAACATTTAATGTTACATTAACTTCTTTAGTATTATTACTACTGTCAGATAATTTATATTTTAATTTATAACTACCTACAGTATTAAAATCATAATTACCAGATACTTCGCATTTAACATCACCAGTATAATTATCACCATAAATAATTACATCACAAATATCACCTTTATTACCAACATTAACTGTTCTATTAACTCCACTTAATAAACGTGGTGGTTCAGTATCTTTAACATTTACAGTAAAAGTATATGAATATTTTTTATTATCTTTTTCATAAATTACATCAATATCTTTTGAACCTAATTCATCAGTATCAATTACTTCATCTAAATTTTCAATCTTGATACTTTCATTATTAATTTTAATTAAATTATTTAAAGTAGTATCACTATAAACTTCTATATCACTATTCTCGATAGTAAAATCATTTTGTTCTTCCACAATATTAATATTAGGCACTTTTTCTACTTTAGGATCATCTTTAGGAGTCTTACCACACCCACTTAATAAAAGACTAAATATAATTAAAATTACTACTTTCATATACATCACACAATTATTATAACACCATAGAAAAAGGATGCCAAGGCATCCTATAGAAATTCTACTATTTTGAAATTTTTATTTAATTTTTCAATTAAATCTTCAGGTTCATATTTATCAAATATTTGAACAAAATTACTATGATCCATTAAAAACATATCATAATATTCTAAAAATATTTTTTGATAATTAGTAACTCCTAAATCTTTTAAATATTTAATATTCTCACCAACTAATTTTTTATGTTCTTTAACTCCATCAATTAATTTTTTTGGTGAATTATTTAAAAAGTATGCAATATCCTCTTTGGTAAAATCATATTTTTCCAAGAATTTCATGCTGCATCATCCCTTCTAGTCTCACCCTTATCATTATATCCTCTTATGCGAGAAAATCCAGCATTAAATGTTTCTGGCTCAATATCATTAAAACCAACCATATCCATTGGATTAACCACATCTTCATTATTTAATGCATCCATTTGTCTCTTAACATTTTCTTGTAAGGTAGAAAAACTAGTTGCATTATTTTCTATCTTTTGAAAATCATTAATCATATTATTTGAGCTATAATCACTCATTTCAATATGTGGAGGTGTTTCAATATAATCTCTTGGTTCTATATCTTCTAATGCTTTAGTTAAATCAGCATTAATAGTCATCGTAATATCTGGAACTGTTGATTCATTAATTACTGGTGCTTCTTCTTTTACTTCTGCTTCTTCTACAATTGGTGTTGGATCTATAACTGTAGTATCTACTGGTTTACCAGTTTTTTCTTGAAATTCTTTTTCATCAAATAAGAAATCTTTATATGTTCCATCTTCATTTTTATAAGGCACATTAATTTGATTACAATATTTAATTTTCTTCCATAAATCCATTGCATTTAAGTTAAGTTTTACTGGATCTAATCTATATAATTCCATTTCATGTGCTTCACCCATCAAACTACATTTATTTTTTAAAATTTGAATTGAGTGCGCTAAAACTTTTACTTCTCTTGCTTTGGTAATTGTTATACCTTGAGTTTCTAAATATTCTTTACTATCTTTTAATTCAGCATATGGTGTTGTAGCTAAAGTATAACTATATCTTTCAATAAGTAATTTGTTCTCTTTTTCATCTAGATTAAATAATTCGGCTTTTTCTTTTAAAGATTTATCAAATGTTGCTTCCATATTTTTTTCTATATCTATCATATTAAGCTCCTTCTAATATGCAATAAGTGGTACAACTTTAGGATCTAAGCCACTATTTTTTAAATTATTAATCGTATTATCTAAACCATTCATATCATATTTAATTAAAATACCTGGATTTAAATAAATATCAAATGCTTCTTTACCAACTTCTATTAATTTATTAATTTTTTGTTCAAATTCTTTATCATAAAGTAATTCAGTATTTTCTACAAATAAGTCTAAACCTAAATCATGTTCTTTTGCAAATGCGACATTTCTTTTTAAATCATATTCATTATAATTTGCTAATATCTTTTCTAAATCATTAGTAGTAAATTCTAAAGCATCGAAGCCTTCCTCTTTTAATAATTCAATTAAGGCATCTTTTGGTGATAAGTTTCTTTCTTTAGTATTATCTTCTAATGTAATTCCTTCTTTAGCTTCCGCAAATACCTCAGAAATACTCTTTCCTGGTTCTTTTGCATTCTTTAATTTATTTTCATAATCATATAAAGCATCTTCTGGGAACATCATTATTTTAGCAGCTTCACGACTTTCATCTTCAGTAAAATCAAATTTTTCTAATAATGATGTAATAGATTCTCTCGTAATATTTATATTACCATTTAAGGCTAAATCAAAATATTCATTAAGTCTTGCTTGATTAGCTAATGCTTCATCTTTTCTAATAGCTAACTCTTCAATAGTAGCAATAGCAGTATTCATTTCACCTTCTACTTCTACTAAAGCATCTTTAGCATTTTTCTTTTCATCTTGTACTCTTTTAATAGTTTGTGGTAATAAATCACTAACTTCTTCACTAATTCGATCTGGATTAAAAGCCACTTTTAATTTTTCTAAAACAAATTTAAAATCATCTGTTTTAATTCTACTTAAAGCAGCGATTAATTTTTCACCCTCTTCTCCTAAAACTCTTTCTTCTTCAGTTAAATTTTCAATTTTTTCTTGTAATCTTGCTTTTTCAGTTGTAGTTCTCTCTTTAGTAGCAGTAGCTATTTCTCTTTCTTTTTCCATCTTAGAAAGTACAACACTATCTTCACCACGCAAGTTATATAATTTATCTAGTAATTTAGTAATTTCTGTAGTTAACATTTTCATTATAACCACTCCCTCTTATTATGAGACAATTATAACAAAAGTTATTTCATTTGTAAATATGCTCATATCAAAAATATTTATCCTAATTTTATTTATAATCATTAAAAAAAGATGATTATTCATCATCATTATCAAAGTCAATTCTTTTTCTAACTAATTTTTTGTTTTTTAAATCTTCTATTTGATTTTCTTCTAAAAATTTATCTAAAAGAGCATGTAATTCTTCTACTGAAATAACATCTAACTTATTATTTATACGATATTCTATTACAAAATCAATAAAATCTTTAACATAAGCAAATTGGTTATATCTAATATTTATACTTGGTTGCAATATATTATGATAACCTAAATCATAAAAGTTAATAGAATAGTCTAACTTATCTAAAGCATTTTTTATTCTAAATTTAATACTATCTTTTTCTATTATATTTGGTAGTTCATCAATTTCACTATTTTCTATTAATCTACTAGGTAATATCGCATCAAATAAATGATTACTATTAAAGCTTTCAATATATGAAACTAAGGTATATTCTTCCTTTTGAACAATTGTTATTAATTTTTGAATAATTGAATAAATACTATTAGGAAATACTGTATACTTATATATTTGTCCATTTGCTTCACTATATTTAGAAGTAGTTCTCTTTCCTTCATCTGCTAGTGCTTCTTCTTGTCTTATAATACCCTCATTATTCTTTTGAATTAACTCACTCAAACTCATATTTTACTCCCAAAAATATTATACTATTTTCTTACTCATTTGTAACTATGAATTAGTATTATTTATAATTAATTTTATTTTATTCTTAATTCTTTGCATAGCATTATCAATTTGTTTAGGTGTATTATTTAATATCTTAGCTATTTCTTGATAATTTAAGCCCTTAACCATCAGAACAAAAACATCATATTCTTTTCCCGTTAACTTACTTTTTATATTACTAATTAATTCATGATAACCCTCTTCCTCTGTCATAGTATTGAGGGGATCAAAAATACCATCATCACTAATTGAGTCCATTAATTTATTACCATCTTCATCATAAACAAAATCAAGGGAATAAACTTCTTTTAATTCTTTATATTTATCACGATTATATTTTTTAATAATACCAAGTAATTTTCTTTCCACACACAAAGTAATAAAAGTGGGTAAGGATGTATCTTTATCATCTTGGTAACATCTTAAAGCATCACTAAAACCTACATTACACTCACTATAAATTTCTTGATAGTCAATATTTAGATTATTTAAATACACATAATATTTTTTCATTAATATATCAATAATAAATTTATATTTATAAAACAAAATATTTTTAGCATCCTCATCATCTTCGCGATACAACATAATTAATTCACTATCATTTGTATCTTTAATATCGCTTTCAATCATTTGCTATCATTCCATAAATAAGTATGCCTGCGGAAACTGAAGCATTTAAACTATTTATTTGTCCTTTCATTGGAATACTTATAATAACATCACTATTTTCTTGGACAAGTTTACTTATACCACTACCTTCATTACCTATAACTAAAGCTTTTTTATCATTATAAGTAATACTTCTATAGTCTTTACCATTCATTTGAGCAGCATAAATGAAAAAACCTTTATCTTTTAATTTATTAATAGCATCATTGATATTAGTAACCATTACTACCTTAACATGTTCAATAGCTCCAGCACTTATTTTAACGACAGTTTCATTTATCGTCGCACATCTATCTTTAGGAATAATTATTTCCTTTATACCAGCACACTCACAAGTTCTAATAATTGCCCCTAAATTATGAGGATCTTCTATATGATCTAAAATTACAACAAAATTACCTTCAATATCATTAATATTATAGTAATCATAATCATGAATTTCTATAACTATACCTTGATGATTACCCCTTACCATTTTATCTAATTTTTGTTTAGGTACAAAATCAAATTTCAGTTTATTTTGTTTCAATATTGGAATTATTTCTTTACTACTAATATAAATTTTTTTAATCTTTTTAGAGTCCAATTCTTTTAATACATTTCTTCCATAAACTAGCATAATGTCACCTAAAAATTATTTTATCAAAATTAACTTTTAAAGTCTATATTTAACAATTTCTTATATTCATTAATTTTAACAATAGAAACCCTATTTCACTATTGCATAATATTAATTTTTTCGCTATATTAATTTTTGTAAAGGAAGAAGTTTATGTTTAAATATAGTATGGATAACAAAAGATATCATACATTAAATTATCTTTATCGACAAAAATTTGGACAAAAAGTTTTTAAAGTACCTATTGATGCTCATATGAGTTGTCCAAATAAAATAAATGGTAATGGTTGTATTTTTTGCTCTAATAGTAGTAAAGCAAATATCATAAATAGTAATGATACTATTGAAGAACAATTTAAGAATAATATTAATATCTTAGAGAAAAAATGGCCAAATAGTTATTATATTCCTTATTTTCAAAGTGGTACTAATACATATGCTCCTTTATCTACTTTAAAACCATTATTTGAAAAATTTTTAAGTTACCCTAAAGTAGTTGGCGTATCTATTGCAACAAGACCAGATACTTTAACAGATGATGTAATTAATTATTTAGGTGAGCTTAATAAAAAAACTTTCCTAACTATTGAATTAGGACTTCAAAGTAGTAATGATAAAACTTTAGAATTTATTAATCGTGGTCATAATGTTCAATGTTTTACTGACGCAGTAAAAAAATTGAAAGATAAAAATATTTTTGCTGTTGCCCATATAATCAATGGTCTTCCTTATGAAACTGAAGAAGACATGCTAAATACCATAAAACTTCTTAATGATATAAAAATTGATGGAATAAAAATTCATATGTTATATATTTCTAAAGATACTGAAATTGCTAAAATATACGCTAAAGAAAAATTTCATATTTTAAGTAAGGAAGAATACATAGATATTGTGATAAAACAGTTAGAACTATTAGATGAAAAAATTGTTATTGAAAGAATTACAGGTGATCCTATTAAAGAAGAATTAATAACACCCGAGTGGTTATTAAAAAAGTTTTGTGTTCTTAATGTTATTGATAAAGAAATGGTTAAAAGAGATACTTATCAAGGCATTAAAAAATGTTGATAACTCATGAGTTTTCAACATTTTTTGATTTTTTTTCTTTTTCAACTTTTTCTTTTAATTCTAAAAGTTCATCTTCATCTAAATCAGTTATATCCATTACTTCTTCCAAAGGATAGCCTTTTTCAAACATTTTTCTAGCATCTCTCATTTTGGTTTCCCATATCATTGCCCTTCTATCTAAGGCTTCTTTATCGTAATATAATACCTCATCTCCAGGCTCGTCAAATCTTTTAACTTCTTTTCTTAGATTTTCTTTTTCAACTTTTTCTTTTAACTCTAGAAGTTCGTCTTCATCTAAATTGGTTACCTTTTTGACAAAATCGATATCTAAACAAAGTTCGAACATTTTTTTAGCATCTTCCATTTTGCCTTCCCATTTCATTGCCCTTCTATCTAAGGCTTCTTTATCGTAATATAATACCTCATCTCCAGGCTCATCAAATCTCTTTACTTCTTTTCTTATCTCTTCCATTAACTTATCCCCTTTATATATACTATCTAACTCTTCTTCATTATCACATACAAATATATATAATAATTTCTCTAGTATATCCCCCTTCTCTATTTCATTATACTCTTTTTCTTCTAGGTAGTCTAGATTGATATCTACTACATGCATCCCTATATTTCTTGATTTATGACTTTTCGTATCCATCATTTCACTTACATATACAAATCTATTCTCTTCATAATAATCATAATTATTGACATTTATTTGCCATATTTGTTTTATATCCCTATAATCTTCTTTATGTTTTATTTGTCTTAAATATAATTGACACATATAACTAAAATTCTTATTGGTTACTCCCTTATATTTATTATAATTTATTTCTATTGAAAAATAATTATCTTTATTTTCATATGCGATATCTACTTCACTTTCAATATAATTTTTATTCGTATTTATTTGCGGATATATTAACTCAAAATCTTCCTTTAGTTTTTTCTTTGGTATCTTTATTACCTCACTTATTATACTTAAGACATATTCTTTTGATGCCTCAGTTCCACTTGTAAATAATTTTTTTGCTACGTTATCTTTTAGTAGCACTTTTTCTTTTGTCATACATTATCTCCTTCATGAGGCTGTATTCTACTATATTATTCATTATTATTCTGTCACTTTTTGTCGCACACATTAAAAAATTGATAATTTCTTACCAATTTTTATTGTTTTATCATAAAAGGATCAGTTATTGTTCCAGTTCCACTTAACAATTTTTCAGAGGCGTTTATATAGAAGGTAGGACGTATATAAATTCCGCTGTTTAAACTTCCATTGTGTGTGAAACCTTTTGATCCAATATATTGACCATCAAAATAACCGCCCAAAGAATTCCAACCATGACGTGACATTGTCCATTCATTAGGACTTGATACATTATCATTTTGACTTAAATGTATCCAACCCAACTTACATATCTCATAATTTTGTTCGTTTAATTGACAGTTTGCTGTATTACTTATTGAATATTCATAATCATGTAAATATATTAAACTTATCTTACTATCAAACGTTTGATTCCATTTTTCATTATGATGCCTTATATAATATATTGTTCGTCCTTTATATGGTCCATCATCTGCAACATATGATTGTACACCAAGATCCTTACCATTTGCTTTTACATCCCATATTGTTCCTTTTTTTCCTACTTCAATTAAAAAGAGACTTTCACCAGTTTGACGTGCTCCTAGTACATCATTACTAAGCATATCTCCATATGTCCATGTATTATTTGATATTTTTTCTTCCCAATTGATGTTTTCTTTCAAATTTAATGGTACATAATCAGTATTTTTTAAAAAATTGTCGCCATTTATTGCTTCATATATTTTACTTTTTGGAAACTCTATATCATCATCATAATTATCCCACCATTGTATTGTTTCATTTAATGCTTCTTTTTTGATTACTTTTACTCTTCCTGTTTCTGCTTCTATTCCTATTATTCTGTACATATAATGTGCTGTATTTTTTATACAAGTATCTTTATCACTTGTTCCAAAACAGATATAGTTATCTACTAGTTCATTTCCATTTTCATCTTTTGCTTGTCCTTGAAATCGATACATTTCTCCTCGTACTTTATCTGTACTTAATCCTTTGGGTTCTTTTTCTTTTATTTCTAGTCCCAAACTCTTATCAAAGTATAAATAACAATAACTACTTTTATTAGTTGTTAATACTACTTTATCATTTTCGTAACTAAGTACTCCACTTAATTCATTTCCGTTGTTATCTATACATTTACTCATCTGTATATTTAAGACATATGCTTCTGGAAATTTAGTTCCTTCAACTGGAACATAATTATTTTTACTTTCTTCTTTATACATGGCAAATGTTTTATTATTTACTTCTTGTTTTAATATTACATTATCCAGTTGTATATTTTCTTTCGGCTTAATTAATAAGATACTTGCTATTAGTAAAAATATAGATAATATTATTAGATATTTGTTTTTCATAATAACCTCTTCTTTATCTCATATAACCAATCGGTTATCTTAAAATAATTTTATAACCGTTTGGTTATATTGTCAAGATAATCAATTGGTTATATGGAAAAATAATATTGGTGATTTTATATGAATTTAGTAAGATTAAAAGAAATAAGAGAAGATAGAGATTTGCTTCAAAAAGACATAGCAAAAATACTTAATATGACTCAAGTACAATATAGTAGATATGAAACAGGAGTTAGATTAATACCGATAGATAAATTAAATTCTTTAGCCGAGTTTTATGGTGTCAGTGTTGATTACTTAATAGGTAATACTGATGAAAGAAAACCATATCCAAAAAGCCATTTAAAATAAAAAGGAAGACATTTAATCTTCCATTGATTCAAATTGACTATTATAAAGTTCAGCATATTTGCCATTTAATTTTAATAACTCTTCATGAGTTCCAGTTTCAACAATATTACCATTTTGCATCATTAAAATTAAATCGGCATTTTTTATTGTGGATAATCTATGAGCAATTATAAACGAAGTTCTACCTTCAGTAAGTTTATCCATTGCTTTTTGCACTAATTCTTCAGTTCTTGTATCTACTGAAGATGTTGCTTCATCTAAAATTAAGAAAGGCGCATTTTTAATCATACCTCTAGCAATTGTGAGCAATTGTTTTTGTCCTAAAGATAATGAGTCATTATCAGTAAGAATTGTATTATAACCATCAGGTAATGTTTTTATAAAATGATCTAACCCTACTATTTTACAAACATCTTCAATTTGTGTATCAGTTACACCTTTAGTATTATAAGCAATATTATCTCTAATAGAGCCTTCAAATACCCATGTATCTTGTAAAACCATTATAAATAAATCATGAATATTTTCTCTCGTTAATTCTTTGGTAGAAACTCCATCTATTTTAATATCGCCATCATTTATCTCATAGAATTTCATTAATAAATTAACCATTGTAGTTTTTCCTGCTCCAGTTGGTCCAACTATTGCAATTTTACTACCAGGTTTTACTGATACATTGAAATCTTTAATAATAACTTTATCTTCATTATAACCAAATTTAACATGTTCAAAATCTATTTGGCCTTGAACGTTTTTAGGATCTAATTTAGTTTTGAATTTATCTTCATTAGTCATTTCGGATTCTGCTAAAAATTCAAATACTCTTTCAGATGCAGCAGCACAAGATTGCAAACTAGATAATGCTTGAGCTATTTGATTTAATGGTTGGGTAAATAATCTAACATACATCATAAAAGCAACGATTACACCAAAGTCAATGACATTATTCATTGTAAGAAGAGCACCCACTATACAAACACATACATACCCAAAGTTACCAATAAAGCCCATAAATGGATGCATTAAACCAGATAAAAATTGACCTTTTCTCACATTGTTATAAATACTATCATTTATTTCATCAAATTTTTGATTAGCTTCTTCTACACCATTATAAGCACGCATAACATTATGACCAGAATACATTTCTTCAATATGGCCATTAAGTTCACCAATTTCATTTTGTAATCTTGAGAAATACTTTTGACTACGACTGATAATTGATATCATAAAGATAAAACCAAAAACACTTGAAGCCATTGCAGTAATAGCCATAATACCATTTGTAATAATCATCATAAATATGGAACCAATTAAAAGTGTTATTGATGATACTAAATTACCTAAACTTTGATTTAAAGTCATTGATAAAGTATCAACATCATTAGTTACTCTTGATAATATATCACCATAACTATTACTATCAAAATATTTAAGAGGCATTTTATTTATTTTTTCAGTTATTTCTTTTCTTAATTGTTTAGAAAATTTATTAGTAACTATAGCCATTATAACTTGTTCAATATAACCGAAGATAGCACTAATACCATAAATTATTATTAAAGTAATTGCTATACACCATACTGCAGACATATCAATACCAGTAAGAATACCATTTGTAATTATATTAGTAATATCTCTTAATTTATCTGGACCAATTATAGATAAAATAGAACCAACCATAGCAAGTACAACTGATATTAAAACAGGTATTACATAAGGCTTACAATAACTAATTAAACTCTTCATCGATTTTTTAAAATCTTTGGCCTTATCATTACTATTCATATTTCTACGACCATTATGCATTATTACTTGCCCCCTTTAAATCATTTTTTAATTCTTTTTCAGATAATTGGGATAACGCGATTTCTTTATATACTTGACAAGATTTTAATAATTCTTGATGTGTACCACTTCCCACTAATTTACCATTATCTAGAACTAAAATTTTATCAGCATCTTTAATTGTACCAATTCTTTGGGCAACAATTAAACAAGTAGCATCTTTTGTATATTTCTTTAAATTTTTTCTTAAAATAAAATCTGTTTTATAATCAAGAGCACTAAAAGAGTCAAAAATATAAATATTTCTGGATCTCTAGCGATTGCTCTTGCAATAGATAGTCTTTGTTTTTGACCACCAGATAAGTTAGTTCCGCTTTGAGCAACCATAGCATCATAAGTGCCTTCAATCTTTTCAACAAATTCCTTACCTTCAGCTACTTTAACTGCTTCTTTAATTTTATCTAAACTTGGTTTTCCTTTACCATTATCACCATAAGCAACATTATAATTAATACTACCTCTAAATAGAACAGCCCTTTGTGAAACATAACCAATAATATTATTTAAACTTTTTAATTTATAATCTTTTACATTAACACCATCAACTAATATTTCGCCTTCTGTAACATCATAAAATCTTGGAACTAAATTAATTAGTGTACTCTTACCACTTCCAGTTGAACCAATAAAGGCCACTGTTTCACCGCAATTAGCTTTAAATGAAATATTCTCTAACATATATTCTTCTGCATCAGGATATTTAAAAGATACATTTTTAAATTCAACTGTACCTACTTCGCTTCCCTTTTCTACATTACCATCTTTAATATGTTCTAAAGTATCTAATACTTCATTAATTCTTTTAGCAGATACAGACGCTCTTGGATACATAACAAATATCATAATAAGCATCATAAATGACATTACTACTTGCATGGCATAAGATGAAAATACAACCATATCACCGAATAAAGTAATCTTATCTAACATATTAGCTTTATTAATAAGAATTGCACCGATTAAATAAATTGATAATGATAAGCCTGACATAACTAAAGACATTACTGGTGATAATAAGCCCATTGTTTTTTGATTAAATAATTGTAAGTTCTTTAATTCTTCATTAGCTTTTTCAAATTTTCTTTGTTGATAACGCTCAGCATTAAATGCTCTAATTACTCTTATACCTGTTAAGTTTTCTCTTGTAATTCTATTTAAATTATCAGTAAGTTTTTGCACTAATTTAAATTTAGGGAATACTAATGACATTAATATGGCAATAGTTATTAATAAAACGATGATTGCTACTAATGTAGCTAGGCTCCAAGTTAAATTTTTACCCATTATTTTAACAATAGCCCATACAGCCATAATTGGGGCTTTAATCATTGCTTGCAAACCCATACCTATAAGCATTTGAACTTGAGTAACATCATTAGTGGTTCTCGTAATTAAACTACTAGTAGAAAATTCTTTAATCTCTTCTGTGCCAAAGGAATTTACTTTAGCAAATATTTTTTTTCTTGTAACTTTACCAAAATAGGCTGCTACTGTCGCAGCAAAATATCCCACTACAAAAGAAGCAATTAGGCTACCAAAAGCACAAAGGATCATGTAGCCACCTTCCCTTAAGATATCCCCCATCTTACTACCTTCAGTTTGAACTAAAATAGTAATTTGAGACATATAATCAGGTATTTTTAATTCTAAATAAACATTGATAGAAATAAAAAATACACATATAAAAGCATAAAGTAATTGTTTCTTTCCTAAATTTTTTAATAATTTATACATATTGTTTTTCCTTTCTCTTTAGTTGTTTCTATATGATTTTATCAACAATTAAATTATATTTCAACTTAATTTATTCATTACTGTATTTTAAATACTAAATGTGAAGATATTATGAATTTTAACAAAAGAAAAGGAAGAATTTTATTTCTTCCAGTCAAAACTCTCAGCAATCTCTTTAGTAGTTTTAGCAATATCACCATTTTTAATATTTTCATAATCAAGGCCATCAATAATCGCATAATTATTTTCATAAAATATAAAGTATAAATATTCTGTATATTCTGTAAAATCAATGGTAAAACCTATAACTTGATGCTTATTGCTATTTATAAAGTCTTCTTTATTTAAAATATTATAACCATCTAAGGCTTCCGTAAATGATTTTTTAGCTTCTTCTATATCACTAAAACCACCATTTTCATCACTAACTATTGTGACATCAATTATGCCTGAACTACCACTTAAATCTTTTTTCGGAGTATAACGCCAACTTTCTTTTTCCTCTTCGTTAACGTCTTCTTTATAAGTATTTGGAATTTTAAAAGTTACATTTTTACTTGCATAATCATTTTCTTTATTATTATTTATAAAAATAAATACTCCAATTAAAATAACAATAATGATTAAAGCGATAAGACTAGTTATTTTAAACCAATTAATATTATTTTGTTTCTTTGCCATAGCATTTTATCCTTTCTTAAGAATTACTAACTACACTACTATCACCAGTACTATAATCAATATTTATACCATCTTGGACATTAAAGACAAAAACATTAAATTTAACACCTTTACCATTATCTTCAACTGATAAAGCTTCCATCTGAACACCACTTGCTAGTAAATTTGTTCCCTCAAAAATCGGCGTTACACGATATAGTACATGATTTTTAGTTTTTTTAACATACTCAGTTACTTCATTTTCAAAAGGTAACATCCCATCAACGTTCATTTGTCTTGTACAAGTAATTAAATTTTTAGTATTGGCATTTTCGCCAGTTAACTGATAACCAATAAGATGACACCTATTATATAAATATTTATCTTTTATAATATCATCATATCTAATTGTATGCCAACCAGTTGGTTTAATATCCGCAATACTACCTCTTTCCTCAGTTGGCATTAAATCTATTCCCACATTAGCAAATGCTACTCCACATCTACCTAAAAAATCTAATTCGCTATACTTCTCAAATGACTCTTTTGTTAAATCATCCGCTGTAAATGTAGGTGTATTATCATTTAATATAACATAATTACTACCATTATAAAGAGGTATTTCTTCTAAAGCATATGTTTCTTTAGGTAATAAATTATAGATAAATTTTCTAATTTGTAATTCATAATTATTATATAAAAATATAGCAAAAATAATTAATAAACTTACTACTATACTTTTAGAACTATGATATTTTTTCCTCATACACTACACCATCTATTTTAATTATAATAATTTCTAATTATTTTGTGAATACTAAATATTAAAATAATAATTTTTTTCGTTACAATTCACAGTCAAAAAATAAATAACGTAAAATAGACTAAGAATAAACTTAGTTTATTTTCATTTCATCTAAA
>CANQZN010000030.1 GCA_947628365.1 uncultured Bacilli bacterium
GCAATAAATTGCCTCTGAACCCTGGAAGGGTTTACATGCTGTAAGCATGTGGCCTGAACCTATTGCCGCAACGCGGGAGGTCAAGTTTCAAATGAAAAAATGTTGTTAACTTACAATATTTTCCCACTTTTTATTTAATTCTTCTAGTTCTTTAGTAACTTCTTCTATTTTTGTATTTATTTCCTTACTTTTTTGAAAATCTGAGTATACTTCTTCTTTAAATAATTCTTCTTGTAACTCTTTTAATTCTTTTTCTTTATTGCTTATTTCCTTTTCAATATTTTTAATTTCTTTGTTTAAATTATAATTATTATTTGTTTCCTTTTTCTTTGGTTTTTCTTCTTCTTTAAGTTCAATTATATCTTTTTTCTTTTCTTCATATTCACTATAACCATAAGGATAATAATCTATTTTTTGTTTAGTAAATACTAGTAATTCTGTAACTATTTTTTTAACAAAATATCGGTCATGTGATACAAAAATAATAGTTCCAGTATATTCTTTTAAAATATCTTCTAAATGTTCTTTACCTATAATATCCATATGATTAGTAGGTTCATCAAGTAAAAGCACATTAGGTTTATTATAAAGTATTTTACATAATTGTAATCTTACTTTTTCTCCACCACTTAAAACACTTATCTTTTTATAAACGTCATCCCCTTTAAAGAGAAAGGAACCAAGAGCACTTCTTGCTTGTTCATAAGGTAAATCTGGTAAAAAGTCTCTAAATTCATCAATAACTATATTATCATTATCTTGCATAGCTAAATTTTGATCAAAATAGCCAATCTTTAAATTCATACCATAATCTACTTCACCATTTAAGGGTTTGATAAGACCATTAATAGTTTTTAATAAAGTTGATTTTCCTATACCATTTTCTCCAATAATACCAATTTTCATTCCTCTTATAACTTCTAAATTAATACTTCCTAGTACTTTATCATAACCAAAACTTAAATCTTTTAAGTTCATAACAATTTTACTAGATTTATTTATTTCACTTAAATTAGTTCTAAAAGTTCTTAAATCACTTTCTTTTGGTCTTTCCATTATGTCCATTTTTTCTATTTGTCTTAATTTACTTAAAGCCATACTAGCTTTAGTTGGTTTATTTCTAAATCTTTCATAAATACTTCTTAATCTTTTTATTTCTTTTTGTTGAAATTCATAATCTTTTAATAATTTATCATATCTATTCTTTTTCTCTTTTTCATAATAAGTATAATTACCTTTATATTTATAAGTTTTACCATAATCTATTTCATAAACCGTACTTACAATATTATCTAAAAACATGCGATCATGGGATACAAGAATAATAGCTTTAGGATAATCTTTTAAATAAGCTTCTAAATTTTCAATAGTTTCAATATCTAGGTGATTAGTTGGTTCATCTAAAATTAATAAATCAGGTTTAGAAAGTAATAATTTAACAAAAGCAATTTTTGTTTTTTGACCACCAGAAAATTCTTTTATCTTTTTTTGTTTATCACTTTCAGTAAAGCCAAACTTACTTAATAAACTCTCATATTCTTTTTGGTAAGAATAACCTCCAAGTAATTTAAAATTTTCTAAAGTTTCTGTATATTCTAAAATAGTTTTATCATCATTTTTTTCATTCATTTCTAAAACTAATTTATCAAGTCGTTTTTCCATCTCAATTAGATTACTAAATGATTTTTTTACTTCTTCAATTAAAGTGACTTCTTCATTACTAAAAGCAATTTGTTCTAAATAACCTATTTCACATTTACCTAATTTAGTGATACTAAATTTATCTTCACCAACACCACTTTCAAATAAACTATTATCAATGATAGCTTTTAAAAGTGTTGTTTTACCAGCACCATTTCTTCCTACTATTGCTATTTTATCATTATCATTAATATCTATATTAACTTCTTCTAAAATAGTATTTATTCCTAAAGTTACTCCAGCATTTCTAATTTTGATATTCATAAACAATCACATATATATTGTACCATTTATTTCATGTATTCTCTACAATTATTCAATAATATAAGGATTATCTATTGTACCTAGACCAGATAAATTAATATTATCAATTATATAGAAAGTAGGACGGACAGATAATGAACTATTTAATTCCATAGGGTCAGTATATCCTAATGAATTTACATATGTTCCTCTAAAATAGCCAAACCAGGCACTAAAACCGCCTTTTGACATTGTCCATTCATGTTCATATGGTGCTTTACTATCATTTTGGGATAAATGCATCCAGCCACTTCGACAAATGTTAAAGTTGTTATTTTCATTATTGTAACAATTAACTGAATTTCCAACTGATAGGTAATAATCATGAAGATAAATTAAACTTACTTTGCTTTCAACTGTTTCTGTCCAATTTCCTTTTTCATCTGTATAATATATTTCTTTACCTCTATATGGTCCACCATCTACTATATGACGTATTGCACCATTATCATTTTGATTTGCTAGATTATACCATTCCGTATCTTTTTTTCCTGTTTCTACTAAGTATAATTCTTCTCCAATTTGATTAACTCCTAAAGTACTATTATTTAATATATCTCCATATAGCCATTTTTTATTAACTATTTTTTCTTCCCATCCATCAGGAACATATTTTTTATTTTCTAAAAAGCCCGCTTTACTTATTGCTTCATATATTTTACTTTCTGGAAAATCTATGTCTGTATCATAATCTGTATACCATTGATATGTTTCATTTAATGCTTCTTTTTTGATTACTTTTATTCTACCAGATTCTTCTATTCCTATAATTCTATACATATAATGATCCGTATCACTTACACAGGTATCTTTATCGCTTGTTCCAAAACAGATATAATTATTATCTACATCTACTGCTTGGCCTTGATAACGGAACATTCCACCTTTTATTTCATCTGATAAGTTCTCTATTGTTTTTATTTTATCTAGTTTTTCTAGATTTTTCATGCAATCTTCCATAGTACTTCCATTACATATATTATTTAAGTTTTCTTTTTCATCAAAATATAAATAACAATAAAACGATTTATTACTTTTTACTCCTACTTTGTTATCTTGTGTATATAAAGCGTTTTCTATTTCTATTCCTTCTTTATCTACACATTTACTTTTATCTTTATTTAATCTATAACCACTAGGAAATTTATCTCCTTCATATTCCTCATAACCATTATCTGTTTCGGTATACATAGCAAAGGCATTATTATTTACTTCTTGTTTTAATATTACATTATCTAGCTTCACTTCTTGTTTGGGTTTGAATATTATGGCACCGGTAAGTAATACTCCAACCAAAAGTATTATTAATAAATATTTCTTGTTAATTATTCTCATAAAATATCATTCCTTTATTTTATAAGATAATTATATATTACCCCCCCCGGTGTCAAGTTTCAAATAAAAAAATGTTGTTAACTTCCAACATTTGTATTATACTTAAATATAGGAAGTGTGAATTTCACGCCGCCTATTTTTAGATAGTTGACGCTATTAAGCTATTAATTCAAATATCTTAACGGCGTCTTTTAAAATTATTATAAATAACAATAATAAAATAATTACTAGCAAAAACTTGTTTAAGGTTGTTGCTTTCATCTTACGTCACCAGCCTTCCCCATTTGGTAAAACCCCCTGAGAAAAAAATAGTTCGGCGGCGCCAGTTCAAACACTTCGATTTACTATTAAACTATAAAACATACCTCTTGTAAAGGGGTATGTTTTGTCTTATTTTGTCGAACTAATTCATTTTATCAGAAACGGATTATTTATTGTTCCTATTCCAGTTTCATTTAATAATTCTTCGGAAGCATTTATATAGAAAACAGGACGAGCAGAATGACTACCAGTTAAATGCCATTTATCGGAATATCCTGTACCATGCACTTCACGTCCAAGAAAATAACCACCCCATATATACCAACCATAACGGGACATTGTCCATTCATGAACATTAGGAGCATTTGAATCGTTTTGAGATAAATGCATCCAACCCGTTTGACAATTTGAATAATTATTTTTATCATATTGGCAATTGTCTTCATCACTAACTGAATAATGATAATCATAGAGATACATTAGACTTACTTTTGAATCAAATGTTTTTGTCCATTTCTCATCATTATGTCTTATATAATATATTGTTTTTCCATAGTATTTAGATTCATCATATCCTACTACTGTTTCCTGTGCTCCTTCGTCTCCTTCCTGAGCTTTTGCATACCATATTGTCCCTATTTGACCACTTTCTATTAAGTACAATTTTTCACCAGTTTGATATGCATCTAGTGTACTATTATTTATAATATCACCATATATCCAGGTGTTTATATCTATTTTTTCTTCCCAACCAAACGGAACATAATCTGTATTTTTTAAAAATTGATTACCATTTATTGCTTCATATATTCTACTCTTTGGAAATTCTATATCTGTATCATAATCATTCCACCATTGTACTGCGTTATTTAATGCTTCTTTCTTTATTACTTTTACTCTTCCTGTTTCGGCTTCTATTCCTATTATTCTATACATATAATGGTCTGTATCTTTTACACAATCTTCTTTATTACTTGTTCCAAAACAGATATAATTATTTATACCTTCACTTTGTTGTCCTTGGAAACGATACATTTCTCCTCGCACCTTATCTATCTTTAAACTATTTGGGTTTTTTTTTTTTATTTGTAATCCAAGAGATTTATCAAAATATAAATAACAATATGTTGTATTACTTCCTTCTATTACTACTTTATTATTTTCATAACTTAATACATCATTTAATTCATTTCCATTATTATCTATACATTTTGATTCTGTTAGGTTAAGTACATACATATCTGGAAATTTAGTCCCATCGTATGCTTCATATATATCATCATTTTTTATATATATAGCCATTGTTTTATTATTTATTTCTTGTTTTAGTATAACATTATCAAGTTGGACTTTTTCTTTCGGTTTCATTATTATGACACCGGCTAGTATTACTCCTACCAAAAGTATTATTAATAAATATTTCTTGTTAATTATTCTCATAAAATATCATTCCTTTATTTTATAAGATAATTATATATTACCCCCCCCGGTGTCAAGATTTATCTAAAAAATTGTTGTTAACTTGCACAACAAATTTTTATTTAATTTTCTTTTTTCTAAACATTAAAGTAAAAATAAATACAATAAGAAGAAAAATACCAATAGCTAGAAATTGAACTTTATAAAGCTCAAATTCTTTATTATGAGAAAGTTCAATTTTTTCCCGATAATTTTCAATCCCATTAACTAAATTACTATTCTCTTTATAAACATATAAAGTATAAGTAATAGTTTTATCAACATTATAAACATCAAGATAAACTATATTATTACCATAATTTAAGACATTATTTTTTATATCAGCATAACAATCATTATTTAAAGTATAAGCTAGTTCTAAAGCATTAACTGTATCATCTACAGTAATAGTATATTCATAAGTATATTCATTAAATTTTAAATCTAAAGTACCATTTAAGACTTGTAAATCTTTTAACATAATATCACTAATTATAGTGTGATAAAAATAATTTAATTTATACTAATTTTAACAATATTTCATTCATGATATATATTTTTTGGGGGTTAATTTTAATATAACCATTTTGATAAATTAAATCACCATTACGAAGAAGTGGTTTTACTGGAAATACATTTTGCATATTAACACCAAATTTTTTATAAAAATCTTCTAATTTAATACCCTCTAATTTACGAAGTCCAAGTATTAATTCATACTCCATAATTTTATCTTTAGAAAGTAATTCTTCACTACTATTGAAGTCTTTTTTTAAATAGTTAGATAAACTACGAGTATTATCATATCTAACTCCTCCAATATAACCTGATGCCCCACAACCAAAACCATAATACTCTAAATTATTCCAATAAGTTAAATTATGTTTTGATTCATATCCTTCTTTAGCAAAATTACTTACTTCATAATGCTTATAACCAGATTTTTTTAATTTTTGACAAATATATTCATACATTAAAGCATCAGTATCTTCATCAATGCTTTGAGTTTTTTTATAAGCTAGAAAAGTATTATCTTCAATCATTAAACTATAAGTACTAATATGTTCTGGGTTTAGTTTTAAAAGTAATTTAATATCAGTTTTAAGTGTACTTAATTTTTCTTTAGGTAAGGCATAGATTAAGTCTAAATTAACATTATTAAAACCCAACTCTCTTATTAACTTCATTTTTTCAGAAGTATCCTCATAGTTAGTAGAACGGTGCATTAACAATAAATTTTCTTCATCAAAAGATTCAATACCAATACTTAATCTATTAACACCATACCTTTTTAATAATTCTAATAAATCTTTATTTATATCTTCAATATTACACTCAAAAGTAAATTCTTCTAAATTATCTTTTTTAAATAAATTAGTAAGACTTAAAAGATATTCTATTTCCCTTAGGGATAAAGAACTAGGAGTACCACCACCAATATAGATTGTTCTAACGCTTTCTCCCATATAACGATCTATTATTTCATCTTTTAAAGTTTTTAAATAATTTTTAACCCATTCAGAATTATATAAAACTTTACAAAAATCACAATAAGTACAAATACTCTTACAAAAAGGGATATGAATATAAACACTTATCATATTGCATTATTCCTTTTGGTATAAAATTGATGAGCATGAATATCTGAAAGATAAGTTACTTTATCTCTTAATTCAGTTAACTCTTCATGAGATTTAAAGAAACCTACTACCATCCTTCGATATGCATAATGAGATATACCAAGTAAATTAGCCATTATTTTATTATCTAGTGAATACTTTAATTGATAATTTATAATAACCATTATTTCAGAATCATTAAAGTGATAAATAGGATTTTCTTTTTTTATTGTTCTTAATTTATTAAATTCTTTATCTTTTAGTTTATTTAAAATTAAGAGATATTTAACACTATTTTTTTCACAATAAGCAGTGTTTAACTTATCAGAGTAAGCCATAGCTAAATTAGCATTTTTAACTTGGTCCGAATAATCATAATGAAAAACAAAATAAATTGCCTCAGTTAAAATTGGACTATCTGCCAGAATTACAGCTAAAGCATTATATAATTTATTTTCATCTTCACTTACCATAAAAGATAAATATTGTAAATTAATACGAAAATTGAGTGATAAAGAAATTAAGAAATTTAATTGTGCATTTTTATCCATATTTATATAAAACTCTTTATTTAATAGGAATCCAGAAATATTTGGAACTGTATCAATAACTTTATTTTTAAGAGCTTCATCTTTAAGAACTACTTTATTAAATATCGTATTATCCTCCGGGTAAGCATTTTCAATTAATACTTTATTTTTTAATATACCTTTAACTTGAAATTTAGAGCGATTCACCTTTTTAGCAATATCTAGAGTAGTAATATCATTATTACTTAAATATAAATCAACAATTTGTCTAATTTCACTCGTTTTAATTAAGTCTTGCATAAAAGTACCCCTTAATAATTTCTTTTACTGGCATTTAATTGACTGTTTCTTCTATAATCAGTCATAAATTCATAATGAGATTTTAAATTTGAATCATCATTTAATATTTCATTTACTAAATTACTATAATTTGTATCATCTACACCAAAATGGCTTGCAGTTTGCTTTTTGTTTAAAGCATATTTTAGTTGATATTGTAACATAATATATGCTTCTTCTTTTGTTAATTTTGTGCCTTTTTGTCTCTTTTTAAGTAATTCCTTTGCATCATAATCAGTAATACTATTGATAAGTTCTTTAATTTTTAAATCATCTTTTTTATGAACAGCGTTTATCAAAGTATAATAAAATTGAACTAAATTACTACGTGCAACGGATTGATCAGTTTCATCAGTATAGAATAAATATTTTATAGCATTATCAAATGGATTAACCGCTAATATTCTATTATTTAATTCTCTTTCATCAATATGAAAAAGACTAGCTAAAGTTGGTAGTTTTACTCTAAATGTAAGAGCTAAATGAATCAAATATTTAATTTGATTAGTTGGATCTTTAGAAAATAATTCTAACTTTAAAGCTGGTAAATTATTTTCTACTTTAACATTATACATTTTATTTAATTTATCAGTAACTTGTTTAAACTTTTCTAAACCATCATCGGGAAAAGCCATTAAAATTATATTTTTATTTTTTAATTTATCTTGAATAGTTTTAGGACTAAGATTTGTTTCCTTTGCTACATCTTCAAAAGAATTACCTGGTTTTAAAAACATATTCACTATAGTTCTAATTTCCATAAGTGATGAATCAAAAAAATTATTTGCCATCTTCATCGCCTCCTAAAATACTTAAAAATGCTTCACTTGGTACTTCAACTCTTCCTACCATTTTCATCCTCTTCTTTCCTTCTTTTTGACTCTCTAATAATTTTCTTTTTCTCGAGATATCTCCGCCATAACATTTAGCAAGGACATTTTTACGCATCGAACTAATATCTTCTCTTGCGATTATTTTAGAACCTATACTTGCTTGGATACTAACTTGAAACATTTGTCTTGGAATTACTTCTTTTAATTTTTTAGTAATTACTCTACCTCTATCATAAGCATAATCTTTATGAACTATACAAGATAAGGCATCAACTTTTTCACCATTAAGTAAGATATCCATCTTAACTAAATTACTTTCTTTATAACCAATTAAATCATAATCAAAAGATGCATAACCATTAGTGCGACTTTTAAGTTTATCATAAAAATCATAGACTATCTCTGATAAAGGTAATTCATAATGAATATTAACTCTCGTATCATTAATGTAATCAATTGTTTTATAAATACCTCTTTTATTTTGACATAATTCCATAATATTACCAACATAATTAGATGGGGCAATAATATTTGTAAAAATATATGGTTCTTTTATACAACTAATTTTTTCTTTTGCTGGCATTTTATTAGGACTATCAACAATAATCTTACTATTATCAGTTAAATAAACTTCATACACAACTGTTGGACTAGTAACAACAATATCTAAATTAAATTCTCTTTCTAATCTCGTTGTAATAATTTCTGAGTGCAAAAGGCCTAAAAAACCAGTATGAAAACCAAAACCTAATGCTTCACTAGTAACTGGTTCAAAAGTTAGAGATGCATCATTTAACTTTAATTTTTCTAGTGCTTCTTTTAAAGCTTCATATTTATTTGCTTCAATTGGATATATCCCAGAGTATACCATTGGTTTCATTTTTTTGTATCCTGCTAGCGATTCTCCTGCTTCTTTTCCTAAAATGGTAATGGTATCACCTACATGGACACTCGAAATATCTTTAATGGCTCCTGCTAAAAAACCAACCTCTCCACTACTTAAGGAATCTACTAATACTTCTTTTGGCGTTTTAACTCCTAATTCAGTTACTTCAAAGACTTTATTAGTAGCCATCATTTTAATTTTATCTTTAACTTTAATAATACCATCCACTACTTTAATTAATAAAACTACCCCTTTATAACTATCAAAATAGGAATCGTATATTAAAGCTCTTGTATTTCCCTCAATATTTCTCTTTGGGGCTGGTATTTTTTCTACTATTCTATCTAGTAATTCCTTAACGCCTTCCCCAGTTTTACCACTACATAAAATAATTTCATCTTCACTGAATCCTAAAACACTCATTAATTCTTTCTTTACTTTAGGAATATCTGCATTTGGTAAATCTATTTTATTAATTACTGGTATAATTGTTAAATCATTTTCCATCGCTAAATATAAATTAGCTAAAGTTTGAGCTTCTATTCCTTGAGCAGCATCAACAACTAATATAGCTCCCTCACAAGCAGCTAAACTACGAGAAACTTCATAAGAAAAATCGACATGTCCTGGAGTGTCAATTAAATTTAAAATATATTCTTTATCTTTATAAGTATAATTAAGTTTGACAGTATTTAACTTAATTGTTATTCCTCTTTCTCTTTCAATATCCATACTATCTAAAAGTTGATCTTTCATTTCTCTTTTAGATACAGCCCCGGTAATTTCTAGGATACGGTCTGCTAAAGTACTTTTACCATGGTCAATATGGGCAATTATTGAAAAGTTTCTAATATTGTTATTTTGCATACAAAACACCAAATAAATAATACCATATTTTAGGGGATTTTTAAACAAATTATTTGACATTTCTTTACTACTTTTAAAAAATGTGTTATTATATTGGGGAAATTGGGGATTATTATGGTGTATAGATTGGTTTTATATAATGATAAAGTGGTTAAAAACATTAATTTTTCTAAGGTTCCAGGGTTTGAATCTTTAGCTAATTATGGTCTCCAAAATATTATCAACTTTACTAATTCTTTTAATGATGGTTATGAAATAATAGATACTTTATATAATTTCCATATTATTTCCAAGGAAGATACTACTATGAATTTAGGTATTTCTGCAATAAATGGTAAAAATCAAAAAATACTTCCTTATGGAATAAGCGTTAATGTCGAATCTGAATATTTTTACCCAATTAATTTAAAAGGTTACTTATGCACTCATATTAAAGACATTAATTTTATGAATGCATTTATTAATAGATATTATAGTATGTTAAATGATGATAGATTTATTTGGGAAAGTATTAGATATATAAAATATGCTTTTGATTATTATTGTAATAATCATAATTTACCAGAAGATACTTATAACTACATTAGTGATTTTATTGAATATTTTTGTTATTATCACAGTAAAAATCACAGAAATTATAAGTTTAGTAACATAAGAGATTTAGCAATGTTTATAATAAATTATGAAAGAAATTTAAATAATGAAGCATTAAATCAAGAAGAAAAAGAAGTTGCAAATAATATTGCCATGTATCAAAGTTATATTGATGAAGGTAATATAACAGATGAGGATACACTAGCATACGAAGAAGAAATAATTAGATTAGAAAGGAGATTAAACCATTTAGATTATGAAAAAGGACGAAAAAGAAAACATGAAACTTCCCAATCTTAAAATTTTAGATGAAGTAGATAAAACATTAAGACGTCATAGTCAAGAAGTTAAATTTCCTTTATCTAAAGAAGATAAACAAACTATTGAAGATATTATTACTTATCTTACTATGAGTCAAATTGAAGAATATTATGAAAAATATAATTTAAGACCTGGTATGGGACTTGCTTTTATTCAACTAGGTATTCCTAAAAATATATTTGTTATTGTTGAGGAAGTTGATGAAGGAAAATTTGAAAATTATATTGTTATAAACCCTAAAATGCTTAGTCATAGTGAAGAATTAATTTATGTTGGTGAAGGTGAAGGATGTTTATCAGTCAACCGTGAAGTTGAAGGCATTGTACCAAGATATGCTAGAATGACTATTTCTTATCAAGATATGGAAGGTAATAAAAAAGAAATTAGAGTTCGTGAAGATATATCAGTTGCTTTCCAACATGAAATGGATCACTTAAATGGTATATTATTTATTGATAAGATAGATAAAAAAGATCCTTACAAAAATAAAGATAAAATGCGAGAAATTTAAAAAAGCCAAAACGGCTTTTTATTTTATTTAATTAAATTTATAATACAATAATAATTTTTTATCAAGATTATTATTGACATATTGATCAATTATCTTTTCTTTATCTATTGTTCCACTAAAATTTTCTCTTATTTCTTCTTCAGTTAGAGCTGTATCAAAGATCAAGGCATCTGTAAAGGTGGTATAAGAATCATCGGTCGGCTCTCCGTTTGGTTTTGGATTAGCTCCTAATAATATTGGCGGAATAGATGGTTTTATATTACCACTTATTTGATTACTACCTATGTTTTGACCATCAATATATATACTTATTTCAGTGCCATTATAAACACCAACTACAGTGTAGTACGTATTTAAACTAAAATTATATTCGACAACTACCTGTTTGTAACCATCACCATTTATATATTGATCAAGTCCTATAGAGGGACTATCTATCCAAAATCCTCCACCAGCGCCTTCCCAATTGCCAAAAAAATATTGATGAATATCTAAATCATTAAATTTTAATCTAGTTATCATTGTTATTGAATCTTTAAAATCATAATTCTCAAGTCCACAATCGACATAACCATTTTCTTCTTTTGTACTTGTTGTTATTCCTTCTTCTGTCCACTCCACTGCATGATTTTTGCCATTATGATTTTGGCCACTTAAATCTTCTATTTTCTCTTCTCTATCAAAATATAAATAACAATATATTGTTCTATTTGTGCTTATTGTTATTGTTCCATTTTCGTAAGTTATATCTTTTTCTACTTCATTACCATTATTATCTATACATTTTGTCATTGTTTCATTCAATGTATATCCCTTATATGGTATTTTATTATTTTTTTTATAACTATTATCTAATTGTTCTACCATAATAGCTAAATCTTTCTTATTATCATCTTGCAATTTTACTTCATATAATTTTAATTCTTCATTTGATCTTCCTGCTATGACACCGGCTAGTATTATTCCTACCAAAAGTATTATCAATAAATATTTTTTGTTAATTATTCTCATAAAATAACTCTCCTTTATTTTATAAGATAATTATATATTACCCCCCCCGGTGTCAAGCTTTATCTAAAAAAATGTTGTTAACTTACTGGGTAACTTACTTACAACATTTTTTATCTACTAGTTACTAATCAAATTTATAGTATAGTAATAATTTTTGATCTGATTCAGTATTAACATACTTATTAAGAACTTTGTCTTTATCTATTTCACCACTAAAATTTTCTTTTATTTCTTCTTCAGTTAATGCTGTATCAAATATTAAGGCATCTGTAAAGGTGGTATAAGAATAACTACGTGGTTCCGCACTGGATTCTGGATTAGCTCCTAAAAATATTGGCATATTAGATTGTTTTATATTACCACTCATTTCTTGACTATTTACTTTTTGACCATTAATATATAAACTCATTACACTACCATTGTAAACGCCAACTACAGTATAGTATGTATTTAAACTAGAACTTCGTTTGACACTTACTCTTTTATCAATATACAATTCAAATTTTAAATCAGTGCCATCTAAAGATAATCCACAACCAGCACCTTCCCAATTACCAAAAAAATCTTGTAGACCGGCTAAATTATTAAATTTTACTCTAGTTATCATAGTTATTGTATTTTGAAAATTATATTTAGCCAGACCACAATCTACATAACCTTTTTCTTCTTTTGTACTTGTTGTTATTCCTTCTTCTGTCCACTCTACTGCATAATTTTTACCATGATTTCCTTTACCACTTAAGTCTTCTATTTTCTCTTCTATATCAAAATATAAATAACAATATATTGTTCTATTTGTACTTACTGTAATTGTTCCATTCTCGTAAGTAATCTCTTTTTCTAATTCATTACCATTATTATCTATACATTTTGTCATTTCTTCATTTAATGTATATCCTTTATAAGGTATTTTATTATACTCTTTATAACTATTATCTAATTGCTCTAACATAATAGCTAAATCTTTTTTATTATCATCTTGTAATTTTACTTCATATAATTCTGCATCTTCTTCTGGTTTAAATACTATGACGCCGGTTAGTATTACTCCTACCAAAATTATTATTAATAAATATTTTTTGTTAATTATTCTCATAAAATAATTCTCCTTTATTTTATAAAATAATTATATATTACCCCCCCGGTGTCAAGTTTGTTTCAAAAAAATGTTG
>CANQZN010000031.1 GCA_947628365.1 uncultured Bacilli bacterium
CAACTGTTGGTGATGTTTTAGGTAAATACCACCCTCATGGCGATTCATCAGTTTATGATGCTATGGTTAGAATGAGTCAATGGTGGAAACAAAATGCGGTCTTAATTGATATGAAAGGTAATAATGGTTCAATGGATGGTGATCCAGCTGCTGCTTATCGTTATACTGAAGCAAGACTTGCTAAAATAAGTAATGAATTGTTAAATGATTTGGATAAAGAAACAGTTGAGTGGGCACCAAACTTTGATGACCGCTTACTTGAACCAACTGTTTTACCTGCTAAATATCCTAATTTACTTGTAAATGGTACTATGGGTATAAGTGCTGGATATGCGACTAATATTCCTCCCCATAATTTAGGAGAAATAATCGACGCCACTATTAAGCGAATTGAAACACCAAATTGTTATTTAGACTCTATTTTAGAGATTGTTAAAGGCCCTGATTTTCCTACTGGTGGTATAGTTGAAGGAAAAGATGGTATAAGAGAATCTCTTAAATGTGGTAAAGGTAAAGTAATAGTTAAATCAAAATATACTATTGAAAAAGAAAAGGGTAAAGAAAGAATTGTTATAACGGAAATACCTTTTGATGTTAATAAAGCCTTACTTGTTAACAAAATCGATGCCATTAGAATAGATAAAAAAATCGATGGTATTAGTGAAGTTCGAGATGAATCAGATAGAGAAGGCTTAAGAATTGCGATTGATTTAAAAAGTGGAGCCAATAGTGAACTTATCTTAAATTATTTACTTAAAAATACTGATTTACAAATATCTTATAGTTATAATATGGTAGCTATTGTAAATAGAGCACCCAAAACTTTAGGTATTTTAGAAATCCTTGATGCATATATTGCTCATCAAAAGGAAGTTATTACAAGAAGATGTCAATTTGATTTAAAAGTTAAAGAAAAAAGATTAGAAATAGTTGCAGGTCTTATTAAATGTATTTCTATATTAGATGAAGTAATTAAAGTAATTAGAGCAAGTAAAAATAAAGGGGATGCTAAAAATAATTTAGTCGAGAAATTTGCATTTACTCCTGAACAAGCTGAAGCCATTGTTACTTTACAATTATATCGTCTTACTAATACTGATGTTGTAGCCCTAGAAGATGAAATGGCTGACTTAAAGAAATTAATTGAAGGGCTAAAAGCTATTTTAAGTGATGAAGAAGCTTTAAAATATGTTATGAAAAAAGAATTAAAATTAATTAAAAAAGAATATGCAACTCCAAGAAAAACAGAAATAAAAGATGAAATTACGGAAATAAAATTAGATATGCAAAGTATGATACCTAAAGAAAATGTTGTTGTAGTAGTATCTAATGAAGGATATATTAAAAGAGTATCTAGTAAATCATTTGCCTCATCTGATGGTGAAACAACTTTAAAACCAGGTGATTATATTACTAATATTTTTGAAACAACTACTTTAAATAATTTAGTCTTATTTACTAATTTAGGTAATTATTTATTTGTTCCTGTTCATAAAATTTTAGAAGCTAAATGGAAAGAATTAGGTAAACATGTAAGTAATATTGTTCCACTGCAAGAAAATGAAAGAATTATGGCATCCTTCATAGTAGAAGAAAATAAAGCATTAACATTATTTACTAAACTTGGTATGACTAAACAAATCTTAATGCAAGATTTAGTGGTAACGAGAGCTAGTAAAACATTAACAGCTATTAAATTAAAAGAACAAGATGAATTAGTTAGTGTTTGTTATAGTGGGGAAGATGTTATTATCGTTACTAAAAATGGTTATTATTTAAGATATAATAATAGTGAAATACCAGTAGTAGGAGTAAAAGCTAGTGGTGTTAAAGGTATTAATTTAAGTGATGATGTTGTAGTAAGTGGTAATGTAGTTAATCCCTCAAGTGAATATTTAGATGTATTTACTAATAATAATACTGGTAAGAGAATAAAGATTAGTGAATTAAAAACTTTATCTAGAGCTAAAAAAGGTAATACTTTAATTAAGAAAAATAAAACTGTTACTTATGAAATAACTTATGCATATGTTACTAGTGCTAGAGATACAATAATTATTAAAAGAGATAGTGAAATAAAAGAGGTTAAAAATAGTGAAATTCCTATCATGGATACAGTTAGTAATGGTAGTAGTATAGGTAAAGGTCAAATTGATAAAATAGATCTTAAATATGAATTAATTAAAGTAGTAGAGGTTTTAGAAAAAGAAGAAGTTAAGGAAGAAAAAGAAGAACAAGTATCTTTCTCTGATTTTACCAAAGATTTTAAAATATAATAAAATCACCTAGTAATTCATAATATTTACTAGGTGATTTTTTATGAGCAAAAAAGAAGAATTTAAAGAGTTTATAAGAAATAAACCCGAACTAGTAGAATATATTAAAAATAAAGAAATGACTTTACAATCATTTTATGAAATATATGATGTTTATGGTAATGATGAAGAAGCATGGAAACCTTATGAAAGAACTAGTACTCCTACAAATAACATTTTAAATCCTACTAAAATTACCGATATAATGAAAAATATTAATTTAGATGAAATTCAAAAACATATTAATACTGCGCAAAAAGCTTTAGGTATGGTAGAAGATTTAACAACTAAAGGAACTAGTACTGTAGGTAATATTGCTAAAGGACCATTAACACCTAGACCATTAAATAAATTTTTTGAGGATTAAAATGGAATATTTTTTACAACAAAAATTAATTGAAGATAAAAAATTTAAAAAATATTTAGATGAAAATAGTAATTATATAAAATATTTAAATAGAAATCCTGATGCTTATAAAGAATTTATGAGAGAAATGAAAGAATATTATAAAGAAAGAACAACAGATAAATTAAGTGATGCCATTAATACAATTGATATAATATCTTCTATTTTGGATACTTTGAATTAGTTTTAGATAACTAATTTTTTTATTTCCTGTTACAAATTTTATCCATAGATAAATTATATTTTAAACATATTTCAATAAGAAATGCTGTTAAAATTAAAGTTTTACCTGATTCATAGGCACTTATTACTGATTGAGTTGTATTAAGGGTTTTAGCAAGAGCAAGTTGACTTAAGTTATTTCTTAATCTAAATTTTCTTATATTTTTACCTATGTCTATTTTATTTAAAACATTATTATTAACCAATTTTTCTCTTTTATTAGAAATACCAGTTACATAATCCATATTAATACTAAAATAATTACATAATTCATTAAGTTTAACTAGAGGAATAATTTTAACTTTAGTTTCCCATCTAGCATAGTTAGGTTGCGATACATTAAGCATTTTTGCCATATGTAATTGGGTTAAATCATGTTCTTCTCTTATATTTTTTAAATTATCTAATAAAAATTCAGTTTTCATAATCATCAACTTAAATTGTAAATTAAAGACTAATTAATCTGCAATTTATATACACAAATACGATATTATGTGTTAGAATATATCTATAAAGTAGTAAGAGTAGTGATTAAGATTACTCTAATTATTCCATAATATATTTAGAATATAAGAAAGAGTGATAAGATATGTTAAAGAATAAGAAGACTAACAAAATTATTGTATTAGTGTTAACAATATTGCTTTTTATAACAATAATTTTTAATATTAATAAACAAAAAGAAAAAATTCAAACATTTGCAAATGCAAATCAAAATAAACAATTTGCCATGTATATAGAAAAAGATAATAATTATGAAATATATAATGAAAATAGTTTTCCAAATATATATAGATATCACTTAAATGAAGAGAAAAGTTATTGTCAAGATAATAAAGGAACTAAATTAAGTAATTTAATTACACCAAATTATGATGGCAGTATAACAGTAACAAGTAATAAAACTGCCTATTGTTATTTATATTTTGATGAAGAATTTAGAGGAACTGGAATAGAACTACCTAAAAGTGAATCAAAAGGATTAAGTACAGAAATAAAGGGTGACATGTATAGATATCAAGGACAAGCTACTGAAGAAATAGATAACTATATTTGTTTTGGCACAGATGATATAAACAAATGTATAAGTGATCCAGATCATTATATGTATAGAATTATTGGTGTAGAAGATTCTGGCAGAATAAAAGTAATTAAAAAAGAAGCATTAAATGAAACAGTAAAATGGTGGGATGATTTTGATACTGATAAACCATTCCCGGACAGCAAAATATATGAAGCATTAACTAAATTTTTAACAAATAAAGATTATGTTCCAGATGGTTGGGAAGAAAAAATATCTGACAATACATGGATGTATGGAGATGTGGTGAGTAGTACAGATGTCGCAAAACAAACTGGAGAGGAATTATATTTAATAGAGAATGGAAAAAAAGAGTCTAATTGGTTTGAAAAATCAGATAGTGAAGAGGAAGATACAAAAGAAACTACAATAAAAGGAGAAGAATACAGCCATAACGGGGAAACGTTTTATTATAAAGAATTACAAGGAAAATGGCAAAATACACTAAAATCAAAAATAAGTCTAATGTATCTTCATGATTATAAATATTCCGTAAGTGATAGTGCAACATGCAGTTTAGATGCAAAAGATTATAATAACTGTAAAGCTGGCTGGATGCATTTAAGCCAAAATGATTCAAGTCTTACTGGCAACAGTATACATGAGTGGACAATGTCAAGGGTTGGTTGGAATCCGGATACTGGTATTTATTATGGTCATGCTGTTAATGCTAGTGGTATAACAAATGGAAGTAACTTTTTAAATTCTTTTTATATAAGACCTGTTTTCTACCTAAAGAATGGAATATATTTTGAAGGAAAAGGAACAGAAGAAGAACCATTTGTAATAAAAGAAGGTAAAGGTGCAACATATATTAAAAATCAAAAGCCAAATGGATTAAAGTTAGATGCAATTAGAGGTGATATGTATAGATATCAAAGTCAACAAGCAGATGGAATAGAAAATTATATTTGTTTTGGAACAAGTGATAAGAATGCGTGTATAGATGATACTGATAAATATATGTACAGAATAATAGGTATTGAAGCAGGAACAGGAAGAATTAAAGTAATAAAGAAAGAAGCTCTTAATGATCCATCCAAGTGGTGGGATAATCAAAATGAGGATAAAACATTCCCAGAAAGTAAAATATATGAAGCAATAAGTGGAAGTGGCTTTTTAACAAATAAAGACTATGTTCCAGTGAGTTGGGAAGAGAAAATATCTAATAATATGTGGACATATGGTGATATAGTAAGTGATGAAAATGGTTCTTCACAAACAGGTGCAGGATTGTATGAAGTGGAAAGAGGTCAAAAAGAAACAGTTTGGTATAATACAGCCGGGTCGATTGAACATGGTAAATGGGATATTAAAAGTTTATCTAAGATATCAATATTAAGTTTAAGTGACTATAATTATTCTATCAGTGATGATATTAATTGTGAATACACAAATAAACATTACGGCACTTGTCCAAATGGTTGGATCCATTTAAGCAAAAATGATGTCAGTCCTCCAGCTTCTTATGAATGGACAATAGCTCGTTACGGTTGGGAAAATACTCAATCCTTATATGCCGGAAGACACATTAGCAATCTTGGCTATATTGGTAGTAGAGTTTTAACTGATAGCTTATCTATCCGTCCTACCTTCTACCTAAATGCCAATGTTAATATTTCATCTGGAACTGGTATGGATAGTGATCCATTTATAATATCTTAAGAATGCTACTAAAATAGCATTTTTTCTTTGGAAAATATTGAATTTACTAAGTAATTTTTGTAAAATTAAGTTATGAATAATTTAATGAATTTAAGTTTTGAAGAATTAGAAAATTATTTTTTAAGTATAGGTGAGAAGAAATTTAAAGCATCTCAAGTTTTTGAGTGGTTATATATTCATAAAGAATATAATATTGATAATTTTTCTAATCTAAAAAAAGAATTACGCGAAACTTTAAAAAAAGATTTTAATACTGATTTTATCAAAATAAAAAGAAGAGAAATTGGTGAAGGGGTTAGAAAATATCTTTTTGAACTATCTGATAGTAATTATGTCGAAGCCGTTTTAATGGAACATGATTATGGTTTATCTGTCTGTGTATCAAGTGAAGTTGGCTGTAATATGGGCTGTAAATTCTGTGAAAGTGGACGACTTAAAAGAGTAAGAGAACTAGAAACTTATGAAATGGTGGAACAAATTATATTAATTGAAGAAGATATTGAGAGTAAAATTCAAAGTGTTGTCGTAATGGGTATTGGTGAACCCTTTGATAACTATGATAATGTTATTAGATTTGTTAAGATTATAAATCACGCTAAAGGTTTAGGTATTGGAGCAAGACATATTACCATATCTACTTGTGGAATTGTTCCTAAAATAGATGAATTTAGTAATTTACCTTTACAAGTTAATCTTGCTGTTAGTTTGCATGCCCCAAATGATGAAATTAGAAATCAAATAATGCCAATAAATAAAGTGTATAATATAAGTAAAGTTATTAATTCTTTAAAGAATTATATTGCAAAAACTAATAGACGAGTAACCATTGAATATGTTATGCTTAAAGGGGTAAACGATAGCATAGATAATGCATACGAATTAGCAGGACTATTAAAAGGTATGAATGTCTATGTTAATTTAATACCTTATAATGAAACTAATAATATTGAATTTAAGAAAAGTATACGAATAAAAGAATTTAAAGATGCATTAATAGATAAGGGGATAAATGTTACTGTTAGAAGAGAATTTGGTAGTAATATTAGTGCAGCTTGTGGACAACTTAGAAGCAAAGAGGTGTAGAATATGAAATCATGTTATATGACTGATTCAGGTAGAGTAAGAAGCCATAATGAAGATAGTGTTACGATATTAAAAAATGCGAGTGAAGAATATTTACTTGTAGTAGCTGATGGCATGGGAGGACATAGAAAAGGTGAAGTTGCCTCATCAATCGTTGTTTCTCATTTAGGTAAAAGATTCAATGAAATGCCAAGCATTGGTTCTAAATTAGATGCAGTTAATTGGCTTAATGATAATATAAATGAAATTAATGGTGAAATTTTAACTTATGGTGAAGAGAATGTTGATTCTAAAGGTTTAGGGACAACAGTTGTAGTAGCGTTATTTACAAAAAATTATTTAATTTTTGGTAACATTGGGGATTCATCAGGTTATGTTTTAAAAAATAATAAACTTCATAAAGTAACCAAAGATCATACTTTGGTAAATTTACTAGTAGATGCTGGTAATTTAACCCAAGATGAAGCAAAAACTCACCCTAAAAAAAATGTTTTAATGAAAGCTTTAGGCGTTGCAGAAAAAGTTGATATGGATATTTTTGAAGTAGATACAGAAATAGATGCCATTATGTTATGCAGTGATGGTTTAACAAATATGTTAACGGAAGAACAAATAGAAAAAGTTTTGATTGATGATGAGTTAGATTCAGAAGAAAAGGTTGAAAAATTAATTCGTAAATGCAATGCAAGAGGTGGAAATGATAATATTTCTGTCGCTTATTTAACAAGGAATGGTGAATAATATGATAATGAAAGGGCAAAAGATTAGTGATCGTTATCAAGTTATAAAAAATATTGGTGAAGGTGGTATGGCCAATGTTTATTTAGCTTATGATACTATTTTAGATAGAAATGTCGCCGTTAAGGTTTTAAGAGGAGACCTGGCTAATGATGAAAAGTTTGTAAGAAGATTTCAAAGAGAAGCTTTAGCAGCATCCTCCTTATCTAACCCTAATATAGTTGAAGTTTATGATGTTGGGGAAGATAATGGTGAATATTATATTGTAATGGAATATATAGAAGGTAAACACTTAAAACAATTACTTAAAAAACGAGGAAAACTCACAGTATCGGAAGCTGTTGATATAGTTTTACAAATAACTGATGGCTTATCCGTTGCACATGATTCTTATATAATTCATAGAGATATAAAACCCCAAAATATTATGATTTTAGAAAATGGGTTAGTAAAAATCACCGATTTTGGTATTGCAATGGCAATGAATTCTACTCAACTTACCCAAACAAATTCAGTAATGGGAAGTGTTCATTACTTACCACCAGAACAAGCAAGTGGTAAAGGAGCAACCTTACAAAGTGATATTTATTCAATTGGTATCTTATTTTATGAACTATTAACTGGTAAACTCCCATTTAAAGGTGAAAATGCAGTTGAGATAGCACTTAAACATTTAAAAGAACCACTTCCATCTATTAGAGAAGAAATACCAAATATTCCTCAAAGTGTAGAGAATATAATTATTAAAGCAACAGCAAAGAATCCTAAAAATAGATATGCTGATGCGAGAGAAATGCATGAAGATTTAAAAACTTGTCTAGATCCAACTAGAGCAAATGAAGAAAAGATTAAATTAAAGTATCAAGAAATATCAGATGATACTAAAATGATTAAACAAATTAAAGTAGAAGCGAAAAAGAATACAGAAAATAAAAATGTTGATAATAAAAAAGAAGAAGTAATAGTAAAACAAATAACAGGTGATGATATGAAAAGGCAAAATAAAATATTAATAAAATTAGCAGCTATATTTACAGGCTTAATTTTAGTTGTAACAGCTGGTTTTGTTGGTTTAATGATTGTTACTAGAACTAAAACTATAATTGTTCCTGATGTAACCAATAAAACGGCTGAAGAAGCAGTAAAAATCCTTCAAGATGCTGGTTTTAAATTAGTTGATGAGACAGAAAATATTTCTTCTAAAGAAGTAAATGTTGGTAATGTCGTTAAAACATCACCTTTAGCGGGAACTAAAAGGAAAAAAGGTTCAGAAATAAAATTATATATATCTACTGGTGATGAAACTATTTTAATTGAAGATTATAGTAAAAAGAATTATTTAGAAATAAGAGGAAGCCTAACAGCAAGAGGACTTATTGTTAATATTCAAGATGAAGCAGTTGATAATGATAGTGATTATAAAGATGGCGATGTTATTAGACAATCAGTAGAGGCCGGTACAAGCTTAACTAAGGGTGCAAGTATTACTTTATTTGTAGCTAAAGTTGGTGATTCTTATCCTGATTTTACTGATGGATCTTATACAGTTTCTGATGTTGAAGAGTTCTGTAAGGAACATAATATAACGCTAGAAAAAGTTTATACATTTAGTGATACTAATTTAGATGGAACTATTTATGAACAAAATAGAGAACCAGGTAGTCCAGCATCAAGTGGTGGTAAATTAGTTATTAAGATTTATCAAAAAGAAGATACAGAAGATGAAAATGGCAACTGTGAAGATGGATTATGTTAGTTAAAGGTTTAATAATAAAAGTTAATAGTGATACTTTTACTATTAAAACGGATAATGATATTTTTGATACAAAAGCTAGGGGAAAATTTCGCCATGATCAAATTAAACCTTTAGTCGGGGACTATTGTTTAGTCGATAAAGATAAAAAAATAGTTGAGAAAATTGAAAACAGACGAAATTTTCTTATGCGTCCAAGTGTAGCCAACATAGATATAGCTTTGATAGTTACAAGTATTAAAAAACCAGATATTAATTTAACACTTCTAGATAAATTAATTAGTATAATTACTATTAATAAAATAGAACCAGTAATTATTTTAACTAAAATGGATTTATTAAATGAATCCGAAAAGAAAGATATATTAAAAATTGCTAAATATTATGATTCCATTGGTTTAAAAGTATTTGAAAATACCGAGATAATTAAAATAAAAAAATATTTAAAAAACAAAATAGTTACTGTCTGTGGCCAAACTGGTGCTGGTAAAAGTACTTTAATTAATAAAATTAACCCAGAACTTAATTTAAAAACTGATGAGATATCTAATGCTTTAGGTAGAGGTAAACATACAACAAGAATTGTAGAACTATTTCCATTAGATGATTTTTATATAGTTGATACACCGGGTTTTTCATCTATAGATATTAATATATATAGTAAAGATGATATTAAAAGTAGTTTTATAGAATTTAAAAATAGTAATTGTAGGTTTAAAGATTGCAAACATATTAATGAACAAAATTGTGAAATAAAAGAAAAAGTTAATAATGGTGAAATTTTAATAACAAGATATGAAAATTACTTAAGATTTATAAAGGAGTCTAAGTCATGATATCAGTAAGTTTTTTAAAAAGTAAATTAAGTAAAGAAGAAACTTTACAAAAAATAGAGGAAAGTAAGGCAAATTTTATTCATGTTGATTTAATGGATGGTATTTATGTACCTGAGAAAAACTTTGAAATAGATGATATAGTTAATACTTTAAAGAACACTAATAAATTATTAGATATTCATTTAATGACTAAAGATCCTTTACAATATATTAAAAAATTAGTTGATTTAAATGTTTGGATGATTACAATTCATCTTGATAGTACAGATAATCCTTTAGAAGTTATTAATTTTGTAAAAAGCCATCATATTAAAGTAGGAGTTGCAATAAATCCAAAAGATGATATAATAAGCATCGCCAATTATTTAGATATAATTGATTATGTCTTAGTTATGAGTGTAACACCTGGTGCTGGTGGTCAAAAGTTTATACTAAAGTCTATTGATAAAATCAATTATTTACAAGATAAACATATTTTAATTGGGGTTGATGGCGGTATAAATGATGAGTCTATTAAGTATTTAAAAGACTATAGAGTAGATGTTATTGTTAGTGGTTCATTTATATGTATGTCAAGTAATTATAATAAAAGTATAGATAAATTAAAAAGTTAATAATATAATGAAAATAGGTGGATATTATGTGGCAAGAAATTAATGATCTAGTAAATATGCATGGTTTTTCTTTAGAAGATAAAGAAAAATTTTTGAGTTTAATTAAACCAATTGTCCTTCATAAAGAGTTTATGAAACGATATAATGCCCAAAAATATCCTCATCATGGGGAAGTTAGTTTAGGTAAACATATTATTGAAGATGCCATAATTACCTATTTATTAGTTAAAGCTAAAAATGAACATAATAGACAAATAGATTTTCGTAATGCCGTATTAATAGCTATGTTCCATGATTTATATGAAAAACCTTGGCAAAATGCTAAGAGAAAGAAAAAATATAAAGTTAATATGCATGGTTTTATTCATCCAATTGAGGCTGTGGTTAATGCTATTACTTGGTATCCAGAATATTTTCAAGATGATAACTCCTTTATCTTAATTGATGGTATTATTCACCATATGTATCCATTTCCAGTAAGAGCTATTGAAAGTGATATTGAAGAAACAGAAATAAATAATATTGAAAAATTTAAGGAATTACCTGATCATTTGCAAAAATATATAATTGCTTCCACTAATAGAATGCGAATTGATAAATTATCCTTATGTAAAAGTGTTTATGAAGAAGGACGAGTATTATCAAAAGCTGATAAAATTGTATCAATGCGTAAAGATTTAAAAAGTTTTAGTAGCTTACTAGCATGTGTTACTGGTAAAAATAAAGCATTAATAAAAAAGCGTTTAAATGTTATTAAATAGATAAAAGTAATATTAAAATATGAAATTTTATAAGCAGACCAGTTATATGGTTTGTTTTTTTGTTTTATAAAAATATTTTAAATAAGTCTTTACAAACAAACGTTCTTAATATATAATATTATTATCAAGGGGAGGTTTTGTTATGAAAGAAGACAAAATAGAAACAATTTCAAATTTATTTGAAGGCAAGGAAATAAGAAGTATATGGAATAGCGAAAAAGAAGATTATTTTTTTAGTGTGGTTGATGTAATTTCTGTTTTGACTAATTCTAATATTCCAAGAAATTATTGGAGCGATTTAAAAAGAAAACTTAAAGAAGAAGGTAGTCAACTGCACGAAAATATCGTGCAGTTGAAAATGACAGCACAAGATGGAAAATTGCGTAGTACTGACACGCTAGATACAAAAGGAATATTTAGACTTATCGAATCAATTCCAAGTCCTAAAGCAGAACCATTTAAATTATGGCTTGCTAATTTAGGTAGTGAACGAGTTGACGAGGTATTTGACCCTGAAATTGCTATTGATAGAGCAGTTGAATATTATAGAAGACGAGGTTATAGCGATAAATGGATTGTAGATAGATTAAATGAAATCGTAAATAGAAAAGGACTAACTGATGTTTGGAAAGAAGGAGGAATAATAGAAGATAAAGAATATGCTATTTTAACTAATGAAATTTATAAAGAATGGTCTGGTATGAAAGCAAATGAATATAAAACATTTAAAGGGCTTCGCAAGGAATCTTTAAGAGACAATATGACAGATGTAGAAGTTCTTCTAGCAGATTTAGGAGAAACAGCAACAAGAGAACTCGCCAAAGAGTATAAGCCTTATGGTTTAAATCAAAATAAAGAAATTGCAAAACGAGGTGGAAGAATCGCTAAAAATACTCGTGATAACTTAGAAAAAGAACTTAGTAAATCAGTAATAAGTAATCAAAATAATCTTAGCTATAAATATTTAAATGAAAAAGTAAAATTGAAAAATAGAAAATAATTAAAAAGTATTTAAAAATGATAGGGGGTAAATTAAATATGAAAACAGAAATTATAAAAATTGAAGATAATACAAAATTATTTGAAGATATAAAATGCATTGATGAATTTGGAAATGAATATTGGAACGCTCGTGAATTAATGCGAGTTTTAAGATATAGTAAATGGGACAATTTTGAAAAAGTTATAGATAAGGCAAAAAGTGCTTGTAATTTAAGTAATAATAATATTGATAATCATTTTGCCGACGTCAGGAAAATGGTATCTATAGGATCAGGTGCTAAAAGAGAGCAAATTGACTATAAATTATCTAGATATGCTTGTTATCTAATTGCCCAAAATGGAGATCCTAGAAAAGAAAGTATAGCTTTAGCTCAAACATATTTCGCTGTTCAAACAAGAAAACAAGAAATTTCAGAAAAAGAGTATAGTAAATTATCTGAAGATGACAAAAGATTTTATCAAAGAAATTTGACTAGAAAAGGTAATTATTCTTTAAATATTGCTGCTAAAAATGCTGGTGTTAAGAACTTTGATAAATTTCATAATTATGGATATAAAGGTTTATATAATGGCGAAACGGCTGATGATATTGCTAAGAGAAAAGGATTACGCTATCGAGAAGATATATTGGATAATATGGGGAGTGAAGAACTGGCAGCTAATTTATTTAGAATTACACAAACAGAACAAAAATTAAAAAGAGAAAGAATTAATACAGAAAAGGATGCTAACCAAACTCATTATGAAGTTGGAAGTAAAATAAGAAAAACAATAAAAGAGTTAGGAGGCACGATGCCTGAAGATTTACCAACACCTAAGAAAAGCCTTAAAGAGTTAGAAAAGGAAAAGAAACTTATAGAAAATATAAAAAAATAAATTTGATAAAACATCAAGATATATAATGTTGTTAATTTTCAAGTTAACAACATTTTTTTAGATAAAACTTGACACCGGGGGGGGGTAA
>CANQZN010000032.1 GCA_947628365.1 uncultured Bacilli bacterium
GAAAAACTCCTTCTAATATAATATTTGTTGCGACCGCCAGGAAGCAACAATAATATTAGAAGGAGGACGTTTATGAAGAATATTCAAATAAACGATATAAAAAGTTTAGCACATACTCAATGGAATTGCAAATATCACATAGTATTTGCACCAAAGTATAGACGAAAAGTCTTTTACGAGAGTAAAAGACTAGAAATAGGTCAAATATTGAGACAACTATGTGAATGGAAAGGAATAACAATAATAGAAGCAGAAGTATGCCCAGACCATATACATATGTTAGTAGAGATACCACCAAAGTATAGTGTATCAAGCGTAATGGGATTTTTGAAAGAAAAAAGCAGTTTGATGATATACCAAAAGTGGGCAAATATGCGATTTCAATATAGGAATAGAGAGTTTTGGTGTAGAGGATATTATGTGGATACAGTTGGAAAGAATACAAAAAAGATAAAAGAATATATACAAAATCAATTGAAAGAAGATCAGCTAAGTCATCAAATGACATTTGAAGATTTTGACCCTTTTAAAGGGTAGCAAGTAAAAGATGCGACTGGCGGTCGAAAAAAGGCCACTTTAGTGGAGGCCAGTAATAAAGCCTTTTAGGCGAAAATGAAAAACCACCAGCTATGCTGGTGGATATTTATTCTTGTCTTTTAAAATAGTTTTACTAATGCTTTCTGCATCCATCCCAAATTCTTTTTCTATTTCTTTTATTTTACCATGTTTAATAAATTCATCAGGATAAGCAAAGAATTTTTGATATTTTAAATTTAAATTATTGTTAATAATTAAATCTTTAACTAAACTAGCAAGACCTCCATTAATAACATTATCTTCAATTGTTATAACAGCATTAGTTTTTCGAAGTGAATTAATTATAGTTTTATTATCAAATGGTTTTAAGAAACGAGTATTAATAATTTCTACATTAATATTTTTATTTTCTAATGTGTGAGCAACTAAAATTGCTGATTTTACTGTTTTGCCATAAGCAATAATTGTTAAGTCAGTTCCTTTTTTTAAGATTTCGGCTTTAAAATTATCTAATTTAGTAGAAACTTTTTTATCATAATAAAGTTCATCTTGATAACTATCTTTTGGATATCTAATAGCAATTGGTCCATTATAAGAAACAGCAAAATCTAACATTTTATTAAGTTCAGTACCATCTTTTGGTGCCATGATTAAAAGGTTTGGAATATGTGATAAGTAAGATAAATCAAAAATACCATGGTGAGTTTCTCCATCACTTCCCACAATACCTGCTCGATCTATTGCTAAGATAACATGTAAATTTTGTAGAGCAACATCATGAATTATTTCATCATATGCCCTTTGTAAAAAGGTTGAATAAACAGCAAAAATAGGAATATAACCTTGTTTAGCTAAGCCAGATGCAAAAGTAACAGCATGTTCTTCCGCAATACCTACATCAAAGAAACGTTTTGGATATTTCATTTTAAATTCTTCTAAACCAGTTCCCTTAGGCATTGCAGCCGTTATGGCTACAATTTTATCATTATCATGAGCTAACTCTACTATTTTTTTACTAAAAGTATTTGAGTAAGAGTCTTCTTCTTTAATTAGTATTTGACCACTATCTTTGTCAAATGTATTGACTCCATGATATAAATCCGGATTATCTTCAGCTGGTTTATATCCTTTACCTTTTTTAGTAATAACATGAATTAAAACGGGACCTTTCATTTTTTTTGCTTTATTAAGTAAGTTAATTAATTCAAAAATATTATGGCCATCAATTGGGCCTAAATATGTTAGAGCAAATTGATCAAATAAGGTACTACTAGGAAGTAAGATATGTTTGATGGCATCTTTAAATGCTTCGATTAAAAAACTGATGCCTTTACCAATAAGAGGAATATAATTTAAAAAGTTACGAACTCTTTTCTTACTTTTAGTGTAAAATTCATTAGTTCTAATTTGGTTTAAATATCCTTCTAAATTACCAACACTAGAAGAAATACTCATTTGATTATCATTTAGAATAATGATTAAATTTTTATCATCTGCCTTAATATTATTTAACCCCTCAAAAGCAAGACCACCAGTCAAGGCTCCATCACCAATAACTGCTATAGCATAATTATTATTTTTAAGTAATTTATTAGCTCTTGCTATACCTAAAGCAGATGATATAGAGGTACTACTATGACCTGTATTAAATATATCATGAACACTTTCATAACTTTTTGGAAAACCACTTAAACCATTAAGTTTTCTTAAAGTTAAAAATTCATTTTTTCTACCTGTTAATATTTTATGAACATAACATTGATGACCAACATCAAAAATAATTTTATCATCGGGAGAATTAAAAACATAGTGAAGAGCCATAGTTAACTCAACAACCCCTAGATTTGATGCTAAATGGCCACCAGTTTTAGAAATATTATCAATTAAAAAATCTCTAATTTCTTCTGCAAGTTCTGGTAATTTATCTTTTTTTAAATTTTTAAAATCATCTAAATTATTAATTTTATTTAGTAGTTTCTCTTTAGTTGCATTACTTTTTTGCTTCATAAATATACACCGTGCAAAATTATAGCATATTGTTAAAATTATTGCAATTTATAGTGCTTTTGGTAATTTCCCTTGCGAAATAATTTAATTACTATTATAATAAAATTATAGATTATTATTTATAAATAAGTTTATAAATTATATATTTAAAAAATAGAAATGGAGTGGAATATGAACGATTTTGCAGTTATCATCTTATTTCTATTTCTTGGAATTTTTATTGGTATAATAGCCTCAATAATAATTAATCATTTTAAAGGGGTAAGTGCCCAAAATAATGCCAATAAATTATTAGAAGATGCTAAAAAGGAAGCAGAAAGACATAAAAGAGATACTCTTTTAGAATTAAAAGAAGAATCTTATAAATTAAAACAACAAACTAATGATGAAATTAAAGAAAAGAAACAAGAAATTAAAGATAGCGAAGAAAGACTTATTAGTAGAGAAAATAATTTAGATAAGAGAGAAGAAATATTACAAAAAAGAGATATGGCACTTGAAGAAAAAGAAAAATCTTTACTCTTAAAACAACAAGGTTTACAAGAAAAAGAAGACAAGTTAGATAATGTTTTAAAAGAAGAACTTACTGAACTTGAAAAGATATCTGGTTTAAGTAAAGAAAAGGCTCATGATTTAATTATGAGTAAAGTTGAATCAGATATGGCTCTAGAAATTGCGGAATATATTCGTGATGAAGAAGAAAAAGCCAAGATTGTTGCTAATGATAAAGCTAAACAATTAATTGTTAATAGCATGGAAAGATACGCTGATGATGTTGTTTCAGTACAAACAGTTTCAACAATTGATTTACCAAATGATGAAATGAAAGGCCGTTTAATTGGTCGTGAAGGAAGAAACATAAGAACCATTGAGTCAGTAACTGGTGTTGATTTAATAATTGATGATACTCCAGAAGCCATAGTCATATCATCATTTGATCCATTAAGAAGAGAAATAGCTAAGATAACTATTGAAACATTAATCAAAGATGGAAGAATACATCCAAGTAGAATAGAAGAAGTTTATGAAAAAACTTGTAAAGATGTTTATAGTAGAATAACAGAAATTGGTAATAATGCTATTACTGATTTAGGGATAACTAAGATGGATGTTGAACTTGTTAATCTAGTTGGTAAACTTAATTTTAGAACAAGTTATGGTCAAAATGCTTTAAAACATTCAATTGAAGTTGCTAACCTTTGTGGTTTAATGGCATCAGAACTTGGTGAAAATGTTACCCTTGCTAAAAGAGCGGGACTTTTACATGATATAGGTAAAGCTATTGATTTTGAAATTGAAGGTAGTCATGTTGAAGTTGGGGAACAAATTGCTAAAAAATATCATGAAAATGAAGTAGTAATAGATGGAATCGTATCACATCATGGTGATAGAGAACCTAAATCTGTTATTGCAGTATTAGTTAGTATTGCTGATACTCTATCTGCTGCTCGTCCAGGAGCTCGTAATGACTCACTAGAAAATTATATTAAGAGATTAGAACAACTTGAGGAGATAAGTTCATCATTTGATGGTGTTGAAAAAGCTTATGCAATGCAAGCTGGAAGAGAAGTAAGAGTTATGGTTAAACCTAATGAAGTTGACGATATTAATAGTTATAAAATAGCTAGAGAAATAAAAGAAAAAATAGAATCAGAAATGCAATATCCTGGTACTATTAAAATAACAGTTATTAGAGAAACAAGAGCCCAAGAAGAAGCAAAATAGTTTGCTTCTTTTTGTTGAAAGTTAACAACATTTTTTCTTTTGTAACTTGACACCGGGGGGGGTAATATATAATTATCTTATAAAATAAAGGAATGATATTTTATGAGAATAATTAACAAGAAATATTTATTAATAATACTTTTGATAGGAATAATACTAACCGGTGTCATAGTTTTAAAACCAAAAGAAAGTATACAATTAGATAATGTCATACTAAAACAAGAGGTAAATAATAACACCTTTGCAATGTATACTGAAACAGATAATGGATATGAAGAATATGAAGGTAATAAATTTCCAGAAGGTTACGCTTTAAATGTAATGGAGTCAAATTGTATAGATAATAATGGAAATGAATTAGAAAATGTATTAAGCTATGAAAATGGTAATGTAACAATAACAAGTGGAAATACAACCTATTGTTATTTATATTTTGATAAAACTCTTGGAGTCGAGATAAAATAAAAAGAACCAAAAGGATTAAGTGTAGATAAAATAAGAGGAGAGATGTATCGTTTTCAAGGACAACAAAGTGATGGTGTAGATAATTATATTTGTTTTGGAACAAGTGATAAAGATACATGTGTAAAAGATACTGATCATCATATGTATCGTATAATAGGAATCGAAGCATCCACTGGAAGAGTTAAAGTAATTAAAAAAGAAGCACTAAATAAAACATATCAATGGAATACAAAATATGATATTAATATAGAATTCCCACAAAGTATAATATATAATGCTATAAATGGAACCGATTTTTTAAAAAATACAGAATATGTCCCAGAAGATTGGGAAGAAAAAATATCAGATAATACAAGGAGATATGGAGATATGTTGAGTAATAATACACTAGGTGCAAGTCAAGTAGGAGAAAAATTATATTTAGTTGAAACAGGACAAAATGGAACAGTATGGGATATAAAAGCAGAAGAAGAGACTCTGGGAGCAAAATCAGCAGAGGTGACAGACAATAGATCGAAATACGTAGGAACTATTTTTTATTATATACGCCATGAAAATGAAAAGTGGACAAATTCATTTAATGGCAAAGTTAGTTTAATGTATATACATGATTATTACTATTCAGTCAATGATACAGCTAATTGTCAATATGCTGTGCATAATTATGATATTTGTAAAAATGGGTGGATGCACCTAAGTCAAAATGATATTGAAGACACAAAAGCAGCCGAGTGGACAATGATACGGTATGGTTGGAATATTGAAACAGGTTGGTATGATGTACTAGCGGTGATGGATACCGGAGGGCTTAGTCATGCATTTGAAACTCACTTGGCTTATACGCGCCCTGTCTTCTATATCAATGCATCCGAAGAATTATTAAATGGAAAAGGTACAATAACTGATCCATTTATCATAGCCAATTAAATTAATATACAATAATTAAAAAATAATGTTAAGAAATAGTTGATTTTTATGTTAAGTTATAGTATATTATTATTGCACTTGAAAGTGTGAAATAATTGTAAATGTTAATCGCTTCTAGGTGGTGCGATTAATAAATGATCCTAGTTGTGAAATGTTAATCGCTTCCGAGTGGTGCGAGTAATAAATGATCTCGGTTGTAAATGTAGTGAAAACTTTAGTAGTATTAATATTACTAAAGTTTTCTTTTTATAAAATTTTCATGAATTAGGGGGAAAAGATAAAATGAAAATACAAACTGGATATTTATACCATATAAAAGATGAATTCTTTAAAAAAATTAATAATGCAAATTTAATGATAAATCATGAAAATGGACACTCAAGGCCTTCTTATTTAGCAATTAGAGATAATCAAATATTATGGTTTATTCCTTTAAGCACAAAAGTTTCAAAGTATAAAAATATTGTTGAACACAAAGTGAAAAAATTTGGTAAATGCAAAACAATATTAATTAGAAAAATCGCAGGACGAGAACAAGCTATTTTATTGCAAAATGCATTTCCAACATTAGAAAGATATGTACAAAATATCCATATGATTGATGGAAAAATTATTAAAGTATCTACGTATGTTCAAAAAGAAATTGTTAGTGATTTAAAATATTTGCTATTATTAAAAAATAGAGGTTTAAATTTATTTTTTACTGATATTGATACAATAAAGAAAATTATATTAGAAGAAGAAAAATTAGTGATAAGTTAATATAGTTTTTTTATCACAAAATATTTTAAGCAACTTGACAATAATTGAAAAAGTGCTATAATCTTCAATGCACAAGGGGGAAATTTAATTATTATGGATAATTTAAAAAGAGTTCTAGCATTAGTATTAATGGGAACTATGACTGTTGGTGCAGCAAATTATAGTAAAAAAAGTAATAATAGTAATAATGGTAATTATGATTCAAGTTATGTTGATGTAAGTATCAGTGCTGATGCTAATAAAACTGAAGATATGCTTGAAGAAGTAATGATTTCACAACCTAGAGAATATTTAAGTGAAAGTCTATATGATGAAAGTATGGATTATAATTTAGTTATTCAAACATATCTTAATAGTTGGAATAAAGAAATGAGTGATACAGATAGAGAATCATTAAAAAATGATTATTTAAGAGCTATGTATACTTTTCTATCCAATACTGGTATTGATATGAATATCTTAAATAATGAATTACATACTATGGTAGAAATGAGTAAACATCCGGGTTGTATTGATCCGACTGTTTGGAATAGTTCATTTCCTAATTTAATTGCTATATCTAAAGATTATGAATCATTATTTGAATTATATATAGACTATGCTAACTATATTGAAAGTAAACCAGATATAGAACAAACACTATTATTATTAAAATAAAAAGAAGATTAACTAAGTGCTAATCTTCTTTTTTGTTTACTTCCATAATAACTGGTAAAATAATAGGTCTTCTACCAGTAAGTTCATTTATAAATGGTAATAATTCAAGTATTATTTGATTTTTTAAATCTGTATAATTATAAAGTGAAGTTCTTAAGAAATTGTTAACAATATCACCTATCTTATGTTCAATTTTATTCATTAATTCTTGATTTTCATTAACTAGAACAAAACCACGCGCTGTAACATTAGGTTTAATTAGTAATTTTCTTGTTAAAGTATTAATATTTAAAATAGTAATTAAAATACCATCTTGACTCATTAATTTACGATCTTTTATAACAACACTACCGACATCCCCAACTCTTGAACCATCAACATAAACATCTCCAGCAGGTATTGTTCCACCCCTGTATACTTTACCATCTTTAAGTAAAATAACATCACCATTACTACAAATAAATGTATTTTCTTCTGGTATATCACATAATGTAGCAATAGTAGCGTGTTGTTTTAACATTCTAAATTCACCATGCATTGGCATAAAATATTTAGGTTTAATAATTCTAAGCATCCATTTTAATTCTTCTAACTTAGCATGTCCAGAAGTATGGATATCACTAAATTCAGAATTAGTATATACTTTAACACCTTTTAAATATATTTTATTAATAATTCTATTAATAGATTCAGCATTACCTGGAATAGGACTTGATGAGAATATTACTAAATCATCTGGTAATAGAGAAATTTGTTTATGTGTACCATTAGCTATTCTTGATAAGGCTGCTAAAGGTTCACCTTGACTACCAGTACATAATATACATATTTCAGTTCTTTTCATATTTTTAGCTTGATTACTATCAATAAAAATTGATTTATCAGTTATAAGACCATTATTAATTGCTAAATCAATAGAAACTTCCATACTACGACCAAATGTTATAATTTTTCTATTGTATTTTTTACAAGTTTCTACTATATGTTTAATTCTAAAAATATTAGAGGCAAAAGTAGCAATAATAACTCGACCAACATGACGTCCAATAATATCATTTAAAGTTTCATCAACAACAGACTCTGAATTAGAAAAACCAGTTGATAAGGCATTAGTGGAATCACTTAGTAATAAAGTAACGCCCTTTTGACCAAGTTCAGCCATTTTATGAATATCAGCCATTGGACCAATTGGGGTTAAATCGAATTTAAAGTCACCAGTTTCAAATATTACTCCATTAGGAGTGTGAATAACAATAGCAAAAGAGTCTGGGATAGAGTGAGTAGTATTAACAAATTCTACTTGTAAATGTTTAAAATCTACTTTTAAATCTTTATTAATAACTTCAATATTATCATAATTGATATTTCTTTCTTCTAACTTCTTTTCAATTAAATCTTTAGCTATTTTAGGGGCATATATAACTGGAATATGGACTTGATTAAGTAAAAAAGGTATACCACCAATATGATCTTCATGTCCATGGGTTATAAATAAAGCCTTAATTTTATTTTCATTTTGTTTTAGGTAAGTTACATCTTGAATAACATAATCAACACCAAGAAGACCAACTTCTGGAAACATTACTCCAGCATCAATAATAATTATTTCATCTTCATGAGTAATGACATACATGTTTTTTCCAACTTCACCTAAACCACCTAAAGCAACTATACTAGTTGCACTTTTTTCTTTCATATTTTTTCCTCATTTCTTAATAATTAAAGTTTTTGAAACTGTAATTTATTATACTCTAAAATAATAGTTTTGTCTATATTTTCAGTGTCAAGTTGTCATTTAAAAGTTATGGAAATTAGGAAGATATTGGTTATATTTATGATTAAAATATTTTAAAAAAATTAACTATTAAAGGTAAACTTGGCACTTGAAATTATAAATAAATGTAAAAAATGTTTTAAAAACATGTAAAGTTTGGTATTATTAAATGGGTGAATAATATGGGTTTATTCGATAAATTTAAAAAAATTATTAGTAAAAAAGAAGAAACAAAGGATAATGTTGAAAAAGAAACTCTAAAAGATTATGACAAGGGTTTAAAAAAGACAAGAGATGAATTTGTTTCTAAGTTAAATATCTTAGGTATTAAATATACTAAAGTATCAGAAGAGTATTTTGAAGAATTAGAAAGTCTTCTAATTATGGCTGATATTGGGGTTAATACAGTTATGAATTTTATGGATAAGTTAAGAGATAGAGTAAAACATGAAAATATAACTGATACAGCATATTTAAAAGAAGTAATTGTTGATGAACTATTAATTATCTATGTTGAAGGCGAAAGCTTATCTGATAAGATTAATATGAGTGGGGAAGGTCCAACAGTTATCTTGATGGTTGGCGTTAATGGAGTAGGTAAAACAACAACAATTGCTAAACTTGCTCATAAATACATAAATGAAGGTAAAAAAGTTATGATGATTGCCGGAGATACTTTTAGAGCTGGAGCAGTAGAGCAACTAGAGATATGGGCTAAAAGATGTGGTAGTGAATTTTATGGTAAAAGTGAAAGTGATCCAGCCAGTGTTATTTATGATGGACTAGTTAAAGCTAAGAAAGATAATATAGATATAGTTTTAATTGATACAGCAGGAAGATTACAAAATAAAGTTAATCTAATGAAAGAGCTTGAAAAAATTAATAAAGTTATTGAAACACATATTCCAAATGCTCCCCATGAAACTTTGTTAGTTATTGATGCTTCAACTGGTCAAAATGGTATTATGCAAGCTAAAGCCTTTAAAGAAATTACTAATATTACAGGTATAGTATTAACTAAACTTGATGGTACTGCTAAAGGGGGAATAGTTTTAGCTATTAAAGAAGAAGTTAATTTACCTGTTAAATTTATTGGTTTAGGTGAAGGTATGGATGATTTAAAACCATTTGATATTGAAAATTATATTTATGGTTTATTTAAGGATATGATGTAATGGAAAAGTTTTTATATTATAATAATTTATATCTAATTTATAAAGATTTATTAAATACCAAGATGCAAGATATATTCGATTTATATTATGGTGAAAATATGACTATGCAAGAGATAGCAGATTATAAAAATATTTCTAAAAGTAGAGTAGGTATGGTTATTAAAAATGTTGAACATAAATTAGATCATTTAGAAAGTATTTTAAAAATTAATAGTAATAATACTAAACTTGCAAAGTTATTAGAGTTAAATGATTTAAAGAAAATAAAATTAGAAATAGAAAATATTTTGAAAGGAGAATAAATTATGTTTGAATATATGGGTGATAGAATTAGTAAAGCAATTAAAAATATTAGAGGTTTAGGTAGGATAACTGAAGATAATATTAATGATGCGATGAAAGAAATACGTCTAGCTTTATTAGAAGCAGATGTTAACTATAATGTTGTCAAAGAATTTGTAGCTAGTGTTAAAGAAAAAGCTTTAGGTATGGATGTAACTAACTCTCTAAAACCAGATGAAGTATTTATTAAAATTGTTAAAGATGAATTAGTTCTTCTTTTAGGGGGAGATTATACTCCTTTAAATACTACTGATAAATTTGTAGTTTTAATGTTATGTGGCTTACAAGGTAGTGGTAAAACAACAACTGCAGGTAAACTTGCTAATATTTTAAGGAAAAAATATAATCGTAAACCTTTACTAGTTGCGTGTGATATCTATCGTCCTGCGGCAATTGATCAATTAAAACAAATTGGCTCTTCTCTAAATATTCCTGTTTATACTGAAGATGTGAAAGATGCCTTGGCTATTTCTAAAAACGCTATTACTTATGCTAAAGAAAATAATTTAGATTATGTTATTATCGATACTGCTGGTAGATTACAAATTGATGATGCCTTAATGCAAGAGTTAAAAAATATTGAAGATAATATTACTATCAATGAAACTTTGTTAGTTATTGATGCTATGATGGGCCAAGATGCTATCAATGTTATTACCGGTTTTAATGATACTCTAAAATTAACTGGTTGTATTTTAACAAAAATGGATGGTGATACTAAAGGTGGTGTAGCACTTTCCTTAAGACATTTAACTAATGTACCTATCAAATTTGTTGGGGATTCTGAAAAAATGGATGGTTTAAGTGAATTTTACCCTGAAAGAATGGCTGAGCGAATTCTTGATATGGGTGATATTCTATCTATTGCGGAAAAAGTTGAAGGTATTATTAGTGAAGATGAAGCCAAAGAACAAGCTAAAAAGATGCAAAAAGGCACTTTTGATTTAGAAGATTTCTTAACAAGTTTAAAACAAATTAGAAAATTAGGACCACTAGAAAATATCTTGAAAATGCTTCCACAAGCTCGTAGTATGGGACTTAATAATATTAATATTGACCCAAAAGATATGGCTCATATTGAAGCAATTATTTTATCAATGACACCATATGAAAGAAGACATCCAGAGGTATTAAAGGCTACTAGAAAGCAAAGAATAGCTAAAGGTAGTGGTAGAAGTGTGGAAGAAGTTAATCGTCTTTTAAAACAATTTGAAATGATGAGAGATATGATGAAAAATATTAGTAATGGTAAAATGAAAATGCCATTCTAATATTTTTTTAATGGATAATTTGAACAAGTTTTGAGCAAGTTTTGAGCAAGTCTTGTAGTAAAAAAATATTATAAAAATTAAAAAATGTTGGAGATTTTACCAACATTTTTATTTTTCTAATAACCAATCTAAAACATTAATTTTTCTAATACCATCATAATCAACTTCTGGATCAATATCCATTGTTAAAATAATTTTTGGATAATGATCATTTATTGTTTGTAATGATGCTAATTCTCTTTCTAAAGTCTTTTCTTCTCTTACTGAATAACATACTTGAATATACATAATACCATTATTATTTTGAACTACAAAATCAACTTCTTTATCTTCATTTTTACCAATGTATATTTTGTAACCTCTTCTTTTTAATTCTAAATAAACTATATTTTCAAGTATATGTCCTAAATCAACATTTTTCTTACCTAAGAGAGCAAATCTCATTGTCACATCAGTAGCATAGTATTTATCACTAGTTTGTAAATATTGTTTACCTTTAATATCATATCTTGAAACTTTATTAAATATATAACTTTCAGTTAATGCTTCTAAATAGTTTTCTACTGTATGAACTGATATATTTCTGCCATTAGAAGTAAGTGTATCTGCTATCTTTTTAACTGATAAAGTAGAACCAATACTTGAGAATAAAAATTCTGTAACACTTTTTAACATACTAGAGTCAGCAATTTTCTTACGAGTTAATATATCTTTAACTATTATTGTATTATAAAGAGTATCTAAGTAAGCATTGACTTGTTCTTCATTATCTAATTGTAAAGCATAAGGGAAAGAACTATTATTTATATATTTTAAGTATAATTTTTCTAAATTTTGTTCTTGATAATAATTTTGATATTCTCTAAAAGATAAAGGAAGCATTTTTATTTCGATATATCTTCCTGAAAGTAAAGTAGCAAGTTCTCCAGATAATAAATAGGCATTAGAACCAGTAATATAAACGTCTACATTTTTAATTATATATAAACCATCTACTGCTTTTTGGAATTGCTCAATATTTTGAACTTCATCTAAAAATACATAATAATTGTTATCGTCTTTAATAAATCCTTTTATATAGTTATATAACTCTTGATAATTTTGAAAATTATAATCTGGTGATTCTAAATTTAATGAGATAATATGATCTTCTTTTATTCCTTCTTTTTTTAAGTAATCAATGTATAAATTAAATAGAGTAGATTTACCACAATCTTTAATTCCAGTAACTACTTTAATTAAATCTTTATCTTTCCAAGATATTAACTTATTCAGATATTCTTTTCTTTCTATCATAATTATTTTACCCCCATATATTAATTATACACTGATTACAACAAATTTGCAGTGTCAATTAATTGCATAATTTATATAATTAATGATATAATTTACTAAAGCAAAGTATTGGAAAGGTTGTAATTATTTTGTTAGCGCAAGGACCAGTTTGGTTGACGAGGATGATAGTTATCGATTTATCAGCGGGTGCTATCACGGATTTAGGTATTATTCGTAAGATATATTAAAAAAACAAAATTAATCTTGTAACAAATAATATATCAAAATACAATTTTAGATTGGAGATTTTATGTGCGGTATAGTAGGCTATGTAGGTAAAGAGAAAGCTTTGCCTAGAATTTTAAGTGGCCTTAAATTTTTAGAATACAG
>CANQZN010000033.1 GCA_947628365.1 uncultured Bacilli bacterium
CTTGTTAATTATTCTCATAAAATATCTTCTTTCTATTTTATAAGATAATTATATATTACCCCCCCCGGTGTCAAGTTACAAGCAAAAAAATGTTGTTAACTAGCGTCCAAAAAAATATTGAGCACTAATTGACATATTATTCCGATTTCGGTATAATATAATTAATGAGGTGATAGTGTGCAAATTAAAGAAGCAAGTAAAAAATGGAATATTAGCGAAAGAAGAATAAGGAAATTAATTCAAGATGGAAGGATAGAAGGTGCTGAAAAGATAGGCATAACATGGATTATACCTGATGATGCTAATAAACCTATTGATAAAAGATTTAAAGAAGGAGAAAATTTTATAATTAACTTACCGGATGATTACTTTAACACTATTGATGAGAAATTGGCAAAACTAAATAGTAAAAGGCCATTATCTCAAGCAACTTTAAAGTCATTAGAAGAAAATAACATCTTAAACTGGACATATAATAGTAATGCCATTGAAGGTAATACACTGACTCTTAGAGAAACAAAAGTAGTATTAGAGGGAATTACTATTGGTGGAAAAACCGTCAAAGAGCATTTAGAAGCAATAAACCATAAAGATGCTATTTTATTTTTAGAAGAACTTGTTAAAAGTAATGCTGATATTTCTGAATGGAATATTAAAAATATTCATAGTTTAATTTTAAAAGAAATAGATAATGCAAACGGAGGAAAATATAGATTAGAAAATGTCAAAATATCTGGAGCTTCAAAAGTTCCGGTTGATTATCTTAAAGTTCCAGAAGAAATGGAAAGATTAATTGATAGATATGAACAATGGAAACAATATCATCCATTAATTAGAGCAGCATTATTGCATGGTGAATTTGTCTTTATTCATCCTTTTGTAGATGGAAATGGGAGAACGGCAAGATTATTAATGAATTTTGAAGCAATGAAAAGTGGCTATTTGCCAATAATCATAAAAGCAAATGTTAGAGTTAAATATTATGATGCTTTAGATAAGGCTATGTTATCCCATGATTATACTGATTTTATTAAAATTATAGCAGATGAAGAAAATAAAATATTAGATCAATATTTAAAAATTTTAAATAATTAAAAAAATGTTGTTAACTCAGAGCATTTGGGTTATAATTTAGTTAGGGACGCGTATGAATCACGCCGTTCTTGTTATTGAATCGACGCTATCCTAGTATTGCTACTATGGATGCGTCTCTTTTTATTAATAGGTACATTAAGTACATTAACAAAAAAATGATGATAATCAAAATCTTTATTAGAGTTCTTGACCTCATTTTATCACCTCTACTTCCATTTGCTTGTTTACCAAACCCCCTGGATTTAGAAGTAACGGCGCATTCATCGTGCCCTTAGTTATCTATTAAATAACAAAACATACCTCTTGTAAAGGGGTATGTTTTGTCTTATTTTGTCGAAGTTTTTAATTATTAATTTTAGTTATATTACTAACGGCATAAACTGCATCATTAGCAGCAGTTACTAATTGATAAACATTCTTTTTAATAACATCACCAATAGCGTAAATACCATCTATGTTTGTTTCATATTTTTCATTAACTTGAACATAACCAGTTTCATCTAAAATATTTAAATCTTGGAACATATCTGTATTAGGTTTATAACCGATATAGATAAATACACCTGCTACATTTAATTTTTGACCATTATCTAAAATGATATTATCTATCTTACCATCTTTTTCATTATATTCTTTAACATTAACTTCATAAATAAGTTCAATGTTTTCAGTATTTTTAACTTTTTTCTCTAAAAGTTTTTCACCTTTAAAACGATTTTTTCGGTTTAAAATATAAACTTTATGACATATTTTAGCTAAATATAAAGACTCTTGTAAAGCACTACTACCACTACCAATAACAGCAACATCTTTGTCTTTATAAAAGGCCCCATCACAAGTTGCACAAGTACTAATACCCCTGCCAAGTAAATCTTTTTCTTTATCTAGACCTAAAAATTTAGGTTTAGTTCCTGTCGCAATAATAACATTCTTAGCTTGATATTCTTCTTTATTTGTTTTAACTATTTTTATATCATCTTTAACTTTTACACTTATAACTTCTTCAAACTTATAAGGAATTTCTAAATCTTTTACTTGATCTAATAAATTCTTAGCAAAATCTGTTCCTTTTATATTAACAAGTCCTGGATAATTACTAACTGTTTCAATATTATTAAGCATACCACCAGGTGCACCTTTATCGATTAATAAAACATTTAGATTAGCTCTTTCGGCATATATTCCCGCAGTTATTCCACCAATACCCATACCAATAACTATTAAATCGTACATATACATTCTCCTTTAAAATTGAATTTTTCTTTGAGCTTCACTATTATATAAATCTTCAAATCTTCCTTTTCTACTTAAGATCATTGAAGCAAGTAAACCTACTATAAATAAAACAACTGAGATAACTTGAGCCATTCTAAATGGACCAATCATAAGTGAATCTGTTCTATAAGACTCAATAAAGAATCTAATAGCAGAATAATACATTAAATAGAAACAAGTTAATTGTCCTTTTTTCAAATATTTAAATCTTCTTACAATTAATAATATTAAAAAACCTAATAAACATAACATACTTTCAAAAAAGAAAGTTGGTAAATAATAAACATTACCTATTTTCATACCTTTAACAATAAATTCTGGTAAATGTAACTCACTTGTTAAATGATAATATGTAGTAGCAACACCATGAGCTTCACCATTAAAGAAATTTCCCCATCTACCAATAGCTTGAGCAAGTAATAAAGGAACACATATTATATCAGTAATTCTAACTGTTGAAATATTATATCTTTTAGTATAGAAAAGTACAGTTAAAAAACCAGCAATTATTCCGCCATGGATAGCAAGTCCACCTTCCCAAATGTATAATATTTCCATTAAGTGATCCTTATAGTATGAATAATTAAAAGCACAATAATATAATCTTGCTCCAATTATACCAATAATGATTACCCAAAAAGCCATATTAAACATAAAATCTTTAGGTATATTAAATCTTTTAGCTTCTTTCATTACAAAGAATAACGCAAGTATTATACCCACTAATAACAAAATAGAATACCATCTTATATCATAGCCAAATGCTGTAAATGCAACAGGATTCATATCATCACTCTCCTAGCATTAATTATAACTTAAAAAAAGTAACCTGAAAATATAGATTACTTCTTTTTGACACTATTTTTCTTTTTCAAATATCTTTTTAAGAAATTCACCAGTATATGATTTTGGACATTTACTTACTTCTTCAGGGGTACCAGTCGCTATTACTTCTCCACCAAATTTACCACCTTCAGGGCCTAAATCTATGACATAATCCGCTTGTTTTATAACATCTAAATTATGTTCAATTACTATAACTGTATCACCATTATCAACTATTCTATTTAAAACTTCTAATAATTTTTTAATATCAGCTGAGTGTAAACCAGTAGTTGGTTCATCTAAAATAAAGACAGATTTACCAGTTGCTTTCTTTTGTAATTCTTTAGCAAGTTTAACTCTTCCAGCTTCACCACCAGATAATGTTGGCGCTCCTTGACCTAAAGTTATATAAGATAAACCAACATCATACATAACTTGTAATTTATCTCTAACTTTTGGAATATTTTCAAAGAAAGGTAATGCTTCACTAACACGCATATCTAAAACATCAGCAATACTCTTACCTTTAAATTTAACATCTAAAGTTTCTTTATTATAACGTTTACCACCACAAACATCACAAGGAACATATACATCTGGTAAGAAATGCATTTCTATTTTCTTAACTCCATCGCCCCAACAGGCTTCACATCTTCCACCTTTAACATTAAATGAGAAACGACTTTTATCATATCCACGCATTTTTGCTTCTTTCATATTAGCAAAAACATCTCTAATATCATCAAATACCCCAACATATGTTGCTGGATTACTTCTTGGAGTTCTTCCAATAGCATCTTGACTAATATTAACTACTTTATCAATATTTTCAATACCTTTAATTTCTTTACAAGCACCCGGAATATCTTTTGATCTATATATTTCTTTATGTAAAGTCTTATATAATATTTCATTAACTAATGTACTTTTACCTGATCCTGATACACCAGTTACCACCACAAATTTATTTAAAGGAAATTTAACGTTAATATTTTTTAAATTATTCTCTTTAGCTCCTTTAACTTCCAAAAATAGTCCATTACCTTTACGATGTTTCTTTGGTATTTCAATTTTTTCTTTACCACTTAAATAACGTCCTGTAATACTTTCTTCAACTTTCATTACTTCTTCTGGGGTACCTGATGCTACTATCCTTCCTCCAGCTTCTCCCGCTCCTGGACCAACATCAACTAGATAATCAGCTGCTAACATAGTATCTGTATCATGTTCAACAACAATCAAGGTATTACCTAAGTCACGCATTTCTTTTAGGGAATTAATTAACTTTTCATTATCTCTTTGATGTAAACCAATGGAAGGCTCATCAAGAACATATAATACTCCAGATAACTTACTACCAATTTGGGTAGCTAGTCTAATTCTTTGAGCTTCTCCTCCTGATAATGTTGCTGCACTTCTTGCAAGGGTTAAATAATTAAGACCAACATTCATTAAAAATTCTAATCTCGCTTTTATCTCTTTTAAAAGTAAATTACTTATCTCAGCTTCTTCATTTGTTAACTTTAAATTATTTAAAAAGTCTAATAATTCATCAATAGCCATTTCAGTTACTTCATAAATATTTTTCTTATTAATTTTAACTGCTAAAATTTCATCTTTTAAACGTGTTCCGTGACATTTATTACAAGTAGATTCAACCATGAATCCTTCAATCCATTCTCTAATCCAAGATGAATTAGTTTCTAAATAACGTCTTTCTAAATTATTAACAATTCCTTCATATCTTGATTTAGTATCTCTTGTACTACCATTTTTAGCAACATAATGAAAATCCATTATATCTTTTGTACCATAAAGAATAATATCTAAATCTTTTCTTGGCATATCTTTTACTGGTACATCTAAATCAATATTATAATGTTCTGCAACTGTTTTTAAACTACTTAAATACATATTATTATCTAAGTTTATTGCGGTTATTGCTCCCTTATTTATACTTTTATTTTTATCTGGTATTAATAAATCTTCACTAATTTTTAATTTTGTACCTAAACCTTTACACTCATCACAAGCACCATATGGTGAGTTAAAAGAAAACATTCTTGGTTCTAGTTCTGTTATTGAAAAATTACAATATGGACAAGCATAATTTTCACTCATCAACATATCTTCTTCATCATTTATTCTGATAATTACTAAACCTTTAGCCATTTTACAACTAGTCTCAACAGCTTCAAATATTCTACTTCTCTCATCACTACTTACTGGTAGCTTATCAATTAAAACATAGATATCATCTTTAATATTTTTTTCTAAAGTTATTTCATCATTACCACTATACATAGTGCCATTTACTTTTATTTTCGTAAATCCTTGACTTCTTAAGTCCTCAATTAAATCTTTATGAGTTCCTTTTTCTCCTCTTACTATAGGAGCATATATTTCAATCTTTGTTCCCTCTTCTAAATTTAAAATTTTATTAGTCATTTCTTGAATACTTTGGCTTTTAATTTGAATATGATGATAAGGACAATATGGAATACCTATTCTAGAAAATAATAATCTAAAATAATCATATAATTCTGTAATTGTTCCAACAGTTGATCTAGGGTTTTTATTAGTAGTTTTTTGGTCAATAGAAATACTTGGTGAAAGCCCTTCAATAGAGTCAACATCTGGTTTTTCATTACCCCCAATAAATTGACGAGCATAAGCTGATAAGCTTTCAACATATCTTCTTTCTCCTTCAGCATAAATAGTATCAAATGCTAAACTACTCTTACCTGATCCTGATACTCCAGTCATAACAATTAATTTGTTTTTAGGAAGTTCTAAATCAACATTTTTTAAATTGTTTTCTCTAGCTCCTCTTATAATTATTTTATCCATATATTCACCAACTTTTTTCTTTTATATTTTAATATATTTTTTAAAATTATCAAGCAATTATTAATATAACAAACAATTGTATGTTAGTCAAGATGATTTATAAAAAGACATTGACTAAATCAATGCCTTCCCTCGTAGAGTAAAACCTCTACAATATTATTATTAACTTATCTAACATTTTTATACTTTAAAAATATGTTTTTTATTTTTTACTTTAAAATATATAGTGGCTAAAATGATTAATAATACCCCTACTATACCAATTATCATATAATTTTGATCGGCTGTTTTAGGGTTTTCTGCTTCTTTATCAGCATATTCATTACTTGGTTTATTGGTATTATTATTGTTTTGATTTTCATCACCTTTATTTTCATCTTCTGAAGGTTGAGGTTCATCTTTATCTTCTTCATAATCAATATCCGGATTAATAACTACCTCATCATCAATTTCTTTAATCTTTTTAACCTTTCATCAATTTCTTTAATCTTTTTAACCTTTATAGTATATTCAATAAACCCACCAGCTACTATATCATCAATATTCCAAGTAAGTTTATTTCCATCTATAGTAGCTTTCTCAGCACTTAATAATTCTAATCTTTCATCAAGGATAAATGTTGAAGTAAATTTGCCAGATGAAACATGGCCATTATTAGCAAATTTTATTGTAAAAGAATATTCTTCATCATCTTCTATTTCTTCTAAATTAAATGTATTTGTAGTAACCACATTAGGCTTATAGATTTTATAATTTTTTTGAAATAAAGCATCACCAGATTGTTGAAGATCAAGAGAAAATGGAATTATAAATACATTGAAATTATCAGTTCCTTTTACAATTGTTTTAATTTTTATTGTTTTACTTTCTCCTGCTGCCATACTTTTTAAACTAAATTTTTGATTATTTAAATCTCTTATATCTCCAGAAATTTCATTATTTCCTAAATCTGACATTTGAATTCCAATTATTGCTTCTTCAAAACTAGGACCATTATTAGTAATATTTATTGTAAATTCTACTTCATCATTTTGTTTATAATACTCTTTATCTGTTTGTACTTGCACATTTAATTTAGGATTAAAAACACTGATTTCTAATGGAATATCAAAAGATTGTGGAGATTCTGGATGCAATTGATCATACACAAATAAATTGGCATCAATACTAGCTGATACTTCCCCAGAAATAGGTGCATCATGAACATAAATTGGTAAGCTTATTAGGGGATTTATAATACTGCCACATCCTAGTCCTATAGCTTCCTGGCTTTTACCATTAATAGTTAAATCAGTAGGTAAATTGATATTTAAAACAGCACATGTAGTTGCTCCGTCAAGATTTAAATTAGGAATACTAATGAACGAAAAATCCAAATGATATTGTTTTCCTCTTTGTAATTCTTCTACTTCTTTTTGATTATCATTATATATTTTTACTTGTCCAAAGCCAAAATTAGTAACACATTTTCCTATCTTTATATTAATGAAACAAAGAATTATAATTAAAAGTAACCTTAAACACTTTTTCATAACTTTCACACCTAGTCTACGTTAGTTTTATTATAATTTTTATTACTACATTTTACAATTATTTAATTTAAATTATTGACATTATTTAATTTAAATTATTGACATATATTAACAAAAATGAGGCACTTTTAAAATGCCTTACTTTTTATTAACCTCTACAAATCGTATAGTTCTTATTCTTTGAGTAGCAACTGGTTTATCATTATTATCAGTTTGGACTTTCGAAATTTCTTCTACTGCATCATAACCTGCAATAACTTTACCAAAAGCTGCATAATCGCCATCTAAATAATTTAAATAATCATTAGTATTAACACAAATAAAGAATTGACTACTAGCAGTATCATAAGCTTTGGCTCTAGCCATAGAAACTATACCGATATCATGTTTTATATTATTTTGAACACCATTATTTGCAAATTCACCTTTGATAACTTCATCACTACCACCTGTACCAGTGCCCGTTGGATCACCAGTTTGAATCATAAAGTTTTCTATAACTCGGTGGAAAATAAGCCCATCATAAAATTTTTCGCTTACTAACTTTTGAAAATTAGCTACAGTTATTGGAGCTTCATTAGGATATAACTCTATAATTATAACTTTATCTTTATTAGTAACTATTTTAACATAATTAGTTACCTCTTCCGTTTCTTTATATGTATATCCTTCAATTTCACCAGAAGTTAAATCTTTTCCACAACCAGTAAGTAATAATAATGGTAATAATAACACTACTAAATATTTTAATTTTTTCATGATTACCTTAAATCAATATCGACAATTTCATATTCTCTAGTTCCAATATTAAGTTTGCTAGCTTCTTCAACTGTATGAATTGCGTGTTTTTCTTCCATTCTCTTAACTAAAGATGCTTTACCTTTATCTTCTGAATTCATAATAGTATCATAACAAGCTTGATCAATTGCTACTGGATCTAAAGATGCAAATATACCTACATCTTTCATTTCTGGAGCATGAGGATTAGAGTCACAATCACAATCAATAGAAATATTATTCATAACATTGATATAGGCCATATTATCCTTACCAAAATAATCAACAACTGCTTTATCAGCTTCGGCCATACTTTCTAAGAAACCATCTTGATCACCAATATGATTCCACATTTCATCTGGATCTTTAGTTATACCAACTGAGTGTATCCATGCTTTACCATTACGAGAAGCAAGACCAATACTCATATTTTTAAGTGCTCCTCCAAAACCACCCATGGCATGTCCTTTAAAATGAGATAACATAAGACAAGAATCATAATTTTTTATATGACTTCCTACTATATTAATACCTTTTAAATGACTTCCACCATTGACAGGTATTTCTACTTCTCCCTCTTCATCTAAGATATCACAAGGAGCAATATCTAGAAAACCATGATCTTTAATTGCTTGGTAGTGATCAGCTACTTCAAATCTTTTTCCCCTGTATGCAGTACAACACTCTACAATTGTACCATCTAATTTATTTACTAATCCTTTAATTAAATTAGGATTTAAAAAATTATGTCCTCCTGGTTCACCAGTAGAAATCTTAACAGCTACTTTTCCTTTTAATTCTCTTCCTAAAGATTCATAAATTCTTATTAAACCTTCACTACTAATATCTCTTGTAAAATATACCTTTGCTTTTTCCATTATCTATTCTCCATTCTTTCTATTATTTACCTCTATATAATCTCCCGGTACTTTAATATTATTTTTATCAAATTCTTCTTTTAAATATCCCATAAATTTTCGATTAACAACAAAATGTCCATCAGGAATACAATCTATTAATACTTTATAAACATAACTATTACCATTTAATTTTTCAATTCCCAGTAATTCAATATCTTTATTAACTTCTTTTAATTTAACTAATTTTTTATTAACATTATTAAGTAATTCTTCTAACTTACTTAAAGATACATCTTTAGAAACTAAAAAATCTAAATATAAATAGGTATCATACATACTATGATTAATTACACTTTTAATTTCACAATTATTAATTATTAAAACCTCTCCACCATAAGATTTAACTTTAGTTGCTTGTAAGCCTAACTCAATTACTTCACCTCTAAAACCATTAATAGTAACAATATCACCTTGCATATAATGATTATCAAAAATAATTGTTATTCCTGATAAAAGGTTTTTTATTGTATCTTGAAATGCTAAGCCAATGATTGCCCCAACTATACCAATGGATGCAATAATACTAGTTGTCTCTACTTCATAAACATTTAGTATTGCTAATATAACAATTATAGCAATTATATATTTTAAAATACTTTTAAATAAATTAATTATTGTCGTCTCTCTTTTAATATATAATTCTGTTTTATTCGGGGCTTTTCTCTTTTTTAATAATGACTTATCAATTATTCTAGCTAATACTGCATATATTATTAAAGCTCCAACAACATAAATAATTGGTAAATAAACTTTAGGTATTAATATTTTCTTGAGCATTATATCACCTAATAATAGTATAACAAAAAAGTTATCATCTGATAACTATTTCTTTGTACTCTTTTTTCCTTTAGTATTGCTTTTTTTCTTTGGTTTTTTATCTTCAACTATTTCTGCTTCCATTACTTCTTCTTCATTATTATCTGATGCTTCACTAAATTCTATTTCTTTTACTTCTTCTGTAGTATTTTCATTTCCTTCTGTTTTATCAATTTTTATAAAATAACTAGCAAAATCAACTACACCATAAATTATCATAAATATACCAATTATTTGTAAGGCTATATTAGCAGATGCTATTGTATAAATACCTGCAGCAGTAAAGATAAAACCAATTACTATTAATGAATAGAATTTTGAACTTCTATCATAAGTATTAAACGTTTTAGATATTTTAGATAAGCCTTCGTAAATCATCCAAATACCAAAACAAATTCTGATTAAAAATTCTATTGAAGATGCTAAAACTATAAATATAACTCCTAGGATAATTGCAGTTACTCCAAAAGCTATTTCATTACGATTAACAACTCCATTTTTCTTATCTTGAACATAATAGTTAGCACTTTTATATAAACCAACTATAATTAATATGCCTCCAAATAAATAAGAAACAAATTTAACTAATGCATCAGGATTTGTAAATAAAACTACACCTAAAGCAAAAAATATTATTGAACTAAATAAACTACTCTTTTTCATCTTACACCTCTTAATTAATTATACAATTAATTATTTTATTTAGCAATTTTATTTTATTAATTTTATTATCTATTCTAAAAAATTACATTTTTGACATAATTTCTCTATTTTTTTATTATTCTTAAAACCATCTAACATACTTTGATATCTTTTACTTTTAATAACATCATCTATATTATCTATAAATATATTCCCTAATTTAATTATTCCATTTGCATCTAAACAACAAGGAACTATATCACCATTTACCAAAATACCTATATGATCTTTTAAAGCATAACATTTACCTATTTTATTTTCATAATTATTATTTAAATCTGGCCAAATAAATTCCTTATTAATACTTACAAAAACATTATCTTTTATTTTATAATTATTTACAAGTTCAATTTTAGTCTTATATCTTTCTTCTAAATACTTAATAATATCTTTGTTATATGGATTATTTACCCAAAATCTTAAAGCAAAATAAGTATACGGATATAACTTATCAATTGTATTACAAATATTATCTAAATATTTATCTAAACTAACATGATATTTAGAATTATAACTATGTAGTGATATATTTATTTGTCTAATATTTTTATTATCTTTTATTCTATCTATTAAATAGCCATTAGTGGTTATATTAATTTTAAAGTCCTCTTTTGCTAAATCTATTAATTTATTTATATCGGGATGTAATAAAGGTTCACCCATGACATGAAAATAAAGATAATTAGTATGATTTTTTAATTTATTTAAAATTATTTTAAAATCAGAAATACTTATAAACTGTTTTAGGCGATTATTTTTAATACAAAAAGAACAATCTAAATTACAATTATTAGTTATCTCTAAATATACTTTCTTATACATATTGCACCTAGAAAATATTATAACTTACTTTGATAAGAAAAGCATTTATTTTTATTAAACTTATGATAAAATTAAATTAGTAGGTGAAGTAAATGTATGATGTAGTAATAATTGGGGCTGGACCAGCAGGTTTATTTACTGCGTATGAATTAATTAGTAATAATCCAAAATTAAAAATATTATTACTTGATAAGGGAAAGTTAGTTAAAAATAGAAATTGTCCCATGAAAATAACCAACAAATGCGCTAATTGTAATCCATGTGGTATTTTATCTGGTTTTGGTGGTGCAGGAACATTTTCTGATGGTAAATTAAATTTTACACCTAAATTAGGTAAATCAGATTTAACTAAATATATGAGTATTAGCAAGGCTAATGAACTTATCAGTGATACCGAAAAAATATTTAATAAATTTGGAATGGATAGTGAAGTTTATCCAACTAACTTAGAAGAAGCAGAAAAAATAAGTGAAAAAATTGCTAAAGAAGGTGCTAATCTTTTAATCATTAAGCAAAAACATTTAGGTAGTGATAAATTACCAGAATATATCAATAATTTTACAGAATATTTAGCTAGTAAAAATGTTGAAATAAAAGAAAATATGGATGTTTTAAATATTTTAGAAAATGAGGATAAAACTTATAAAGTAACTTATTTAAAAAATAAAAAAGAAGAATTTGTAGAAAGCAAATTTGTTGTAGTAGCACCGGGTAGAACGGGAGCTAAATGGATTCAAGAATTAGCGGATAAATATAATATTCCTTATATATCTCAAAGTATTGAAATTGGCGTAAGAGTTGAGGTAAGAAAAGAAATATTAAAAGATATTTGTAGTGTTATATATGACCCAACTATATTCATAAAAACAGACACTTATAATGATCAAATTAGAACATTTTGTACTAACCCAGAAGGTTTTGTCACTAAAGAAAATTATTATGGTTATATTTGTGTTAATGGTCATGCCTTAAAAGATACCAAATCTAATAATTCTAATTTTGCTTTTATTTCTAAAGTAAATTTAACTCATCCTGCTACTAACACAAGAGAATATGGGGAAAGTATTGCTAAAATTGCTAATACTTTAGGTAATGGTAAACCAATAATTCAATCATTAAGAGATTTAAAGGCTGGTAGAAGAAGTACAATTGAAAAAATTAATAAAGGTTTTATTGAACCAACTTTAAAAGATGTCGTTGCTGGTGATTTAGCATTAGTACTTCCTCATCGTATTATCAAAAACATTTTAGAAGGTTTAGAAACACTTGATAAAATAATTCCTGGTGTTAATAATGGGGAAACTTTATTATATGGTCCTGAGATTAAATTTTTCAGTAATGAAATAACTACTGATAACAATATGAAACTAGAAAATCATAATATCTATTTTATTGGTGATGGGGCTGGAAAAGCCGGAAATATTGTAGCTGCTGCTGCAACTGGTTTAGTGGCTGCTAGAGATATTTTAGAAAGGATAAAATAGATAAAAATATTTTCAAAAAAAGTGCAAAAAGTTGTTGACAAAAGGTATAAAATCGATTAGGATAATAATCACCAATTCGGAAATCTCTGAATTGGTGCTAGTATCACACTAGTCAACCCCTTTTTATTCTTTGAGAACACAAGTTAATGTGTTCTCGTTTTTTTAT
>CANQZN010000034.1 GCA_947628365.1 uncultured Bacilli bacterium
ATGATTATAACTAATATTTTTAGAAAAAACAAAAGAGCAATGAATTTTCATTCATCACCCCTCAATGTTTAAGAACCGAATAATTCATTCTTTTTTCTTGCACTGAAATTTAAAAGTAAGTAAAATATAAAAAGGTGAAGCAAAAATGATATATTTAGACTATAGTGCAACTACGCCAGTAAACAAAGAAGTATTAGATAGTTTTATTAAAGCTAATGATTTTGTAGGTAATGCTAATTCATTGCATAAACTTGGAAATAATATAACTAAATTAGTAGAGAGTGCAACTACACAAATAGCAAATATCTTAAATGTTAAAAATAGTGAAATAATATATACAAGTGGGTCAAGTGAGGCTAATAACTTAGCAGTTAAAGGTATTGCTTTAAAATATCAAAATAGAGGTAAACATATTATTACTACTGTTTTTGAACACTCATCTATTAATGAATCTCTTTTATATTTAAAAAGTTTAGGTTTTGAAATAAGTTATTTAAAATGTACTCAAAATGGAATAATAGATTTAGATGAATTAAAAAGTTTATTAAGAGATGATACTATTTTAGTAACTATCAATCATATTAATAGTGAAATAGGTATTAAACAACCAATTGAAGAAATTGGTAATATTTTAAAAGATTATCCCAAATGTTTTTTTCATGTCGATATAACCCAAAGTATTGGTAAAATACCAGTAAATTTAGAAAATGTCGATTTAGCTAGTTTTTCTGCTCATAAAATATATGGACTTAAAGGAATAGGTTGTTTAATAAAAAAAGAAAATGTTTCATTAACACCTTTAATCCATGGTGGCAAGTCTACTACAATTTATAGAAGTGGTACGCCAGCTCATCCTTTAATTGTTTCTGTATCTAAAGCTTTACGTCTTGCCACTTATAATTTAGAAGAAAGATATAATTATATTAAAGATTTAAATAATTATGTTAAAGATAGTCTAAAAGATTATAAAGATGTCTATATAAATAGTAATGATCATTGTATTCCCCATATTTTAAATATTAGTGTAGTAGGTATTAAAGCAGAAACTTTATTACATGCTTTAGAAGAATATGATATATATGTTTCTACTAAATCAGCTTGTAGTGATATAGATAGTCTAAGTGAAAGTGTTTTAGAACTTACCAAAAACGAAGAAAGAGCTAAATCAAGTATTAGAATTAGTTTATCTTATTTAACTACTAAGAAGGAATTAGATGAATTTTTAGTAGCATTTCAAAAATGTTATCATAAATTAAAAAAGTAGGATTATCTAGTTATTTGAACTTTACACCCTCTATTTTAGAACATAAGTTATAATGGGAGGGAAAAATGAATAACGTTGAAAGAGCAAGATGCATCATCGCTAACTTCAATAAAAATTATCGGCCAACAGGATGTTGTTGCCTAGCTCCAATTAATGTTGTTCCAGGTAATATGACATTACAAATTGGTACAGTAATTACTGGAGCTCCAGGATCACAAGCATCAGCTAGTATAACTGGTACTGCTCCAAATTATTTTTTAAATTTAACAATTCCACAAGGACCAACTGGTCCAGTAGGTCCTACAGGTCCAATCGGTCCAACAGGTCCACAAGGAATAGAAGGGCCAACAGGTCCAACAGGAGCAACTGGTCCTGAACTAGTTTCCGCTTATGGTGGTCTTTATAATGCTGCAAGTCAAACTATTACTTTAGGAGCTGGAAATCCAACTTATGTAGTAGAATTGCCAACACAACTTCCAGCTGTTAATGTAACTTATACACCTGCAAATAGTATAACTGTTGATGAAGCCGGAGTTTATCAAATCTTCTATGGTGCTGAATTAACTGCTGGTGCTACAACTACCGTAACTATTGCCGTTCGTAATAATGGTGGTAATTTAACACCAACACAAGAAACAGAGAACTTAACGGATTCTACTGGTGCATCTTATAACGGTAATGCTATTGTAAGCTTAAATGCTAACGATGTTCTAGATATTGGCTTAACTGCAACAACAAATACTAATACTGTGACAGTAGATGATGCAACTCTTACAATTGTTAAAATAGCATAGTTAAATAAATAAAAATCATTAAGGCAAAACTTAATGATTTTTTAAATGTCTAAATCTTCACAACTAACTCTTTTTAAATGAACTTGTTTACTTTCATATTCATCATAATTAAGAGGATTAGTAAAGTAACTACTAGAGTTTATTTCATTACTTTCAATATTATCAATAATATGACTAATTAATGCTTGACCTCTGGCATATAAATCTTCACCTACATGATAAATTAATAAATTACTTCTTGGCAGATATTCACCATCTTTATTTATGTAAACATACCAATAGTCAGTATTATCATCTTCTACACCAGTAATCTTAACACTAACTGGGTTAATAAAATGATAAGTCATATGATTATCTTCATCTATCCAACAACCATATAATATTTCTTCTTCACTCATACTTTGAAATTCTTGTTTACTATCTACTTTTTCATAATCATTGTGAGGATTATTTATTACATTATTTATAATAACACCAGATGAGAAAATAACCGAAATACTTAAAATAATTCCATAACAATGTCTTTTTATGATTTCTTTTATTAAATCTATTCCTTTATCAAATATTGTATCAGTACCTTTACCAGCTAAATATTTTAATAATTCATGATCTTTTTGTTTTAATTTAGTTTGACACTCACTACATTTTTTATTGTTAATATCATTTTCTTTTCCACAATTAGGACAATATATCTTCTTCATTATTTACCCCCTAAATATACATAAACTTTTAAACTAGTTTTACCATCATCAATAATATAGTAATCTTCTTTGGTAGTACTAGCTTCTACTACAATATTATCATTTCTTTGATAATTAATATTTTCTATTTCTTCATTATTAGTGTTATATTTTTTTAAGTTAATATTTTTTGCATAAGAAGGTATTTGCATATTTAAAGCAATAGTTCCTAAATTATCTAAGTTCTTATCATTTAAATAAACATAGTAATCATTAGTATTAACATTATATTTAATATTGTATTTATCACTAATTAGTAATGCTAATTTATTATTAGTAAAATAATTATATAAACCTAGTAGAAGAACTCCCAAAATTATCGCAATTTTAACTAATTTATGTTCAGTCCATTTCTTTAAAGTTAATTTGTTATACCAATCTTCTATTTTCTTGATTTTATAAACAATTCCTTCTTTTTGGGCTTTCTCTTTTTCCTCTTTACTAAATTTATTACCACATTGAATGCAGTAATTAGCTCTTTTTATATTTTTATAATGACATTTTTGACACTTCATATAAATACCTCTTTCAATAATTATAACACCATTTTAATTAAGCAAATATTATTTTTTTGCATATATTATCTTAGGTGATATTTTGAAAAATTATAAAGTATGTGTTTATGCAATAACTTTAAATGAAGAGAAATTTGTGAATACTTGGTATGAATCGATGAAGGAAGCTGATAAAATAATTGTCTTAGATACTGGTTCTACTGATAATACAGTAAATCTTCTAGAAAGTCTAGGGGTAGAAGTACACACGCAAAATTTCTCGCCATGGCGTTTTGATGATGCTAGAAATGAGGCCTTAAATTTAGTTAGTGATGAATATGATATCTGTGTTTGTACGGATTTAGATGAAGAATTTAATAAAGGATGGAAAGAGGAGTTACTTAAAGTTTGGAATGATAATATAACAAGAGTCCGTTATGTCTATAATTGGTCTTTTGATGAATATGGTAATCCAGCGACAACATTTTTACTTAATAAAATTCATAAAAACAAAATGTACAAATGGACTCATCCCGTGCACGAAGTATTAACCCCACTAGATAAGGAAGTAGAAGTTATTTGTAATTCAATTATTTTAAATCATCATCCTGATAAAACAAAATCAAGAAGTAGTTATCTTCCTCTTTTAGAACTTAGTGTTAAAGAAGATCCTTTAGATGATCGGAACATGCATTATTTAGGTAGAGAATATATGTATTATCAAAAATGGGATGAATGTATTAAAACATTAAAAAAACACTTAGCATTACCAAGTGCCATTTGGAAAGACGAAAGATGTGCATCTATGCGCTTTATAGCAAGAAGTTATGCTGCTAAGGGAAAGGTAAAAAAAGCTAAAGAATGGTACCAAAAAGCTGTCTTGGAAGCCCCTTACCTAAGAGAAGCATATATTGAACTTGCTTATTTATATTATAATGAAAATGATTATAATAAGGCTTATAATTATTTACAAGATGCATTTAAAATCAAAGAAAAAAGTAATTCATATATAAATGAAGAATTTGCTTGGAATGCTTTTATATATGATTTACTTAGTGTTTGTGCTTTTAATATTGGTAAATATGAAGAAGCTTTAGAAAATGTTAAAATAGCACTTAAGAAAGATCCTAATAATTTAAGACTTAAATTAAATCTAGAAGAAATAGAAAAATATGTAAATTAATTATCTAGTAAAACAGCATGAATAACTAAACGATTTTTACCATTATTTGAACAAGTAGATAAGGTTAGTATTTTGTCATTACCTGCAACTGGGGTATTAAAATTATAAATACTACGTTTTGTTATTAAATTTAAAAATTCATTAAATTTTTCTTCGGTGCTAAAATCCGCGATTAAATAATCATTAGTATTAGGAACAACATATATAGAGAATATTTGCCATTTTAAATTTTCATATAAAGTATCAAATTCAATTATTTGATTTTCCTTTTTAGTATACCAACTAGAATATTTAGCTTTATAAAGAGTACCAAACATAACACCACTATAATACATATTATGACCAAAAATAATAGTATTTTGACTTAAATTAACACTGTCGGCTCGGTAGTCCATAAATACCCAACCACTATTATCTTTTTGACCTTTAAAGTTTCTATTTAAATAATAATCATTATCCGTGTATTGAACAACGGGATAATCAACATTAGTATTATTAACTTTTAACCAACCAACAGTATCTTTGTTTATTTGGAGAAGTGCCTGTAAATCATTAGTCATTTTTTTAGGTTCTTCTGGTTGTTCTTCTATAGGACTTTCAGTATCTGGTTCGTTTTCTTCTGGTGTAGTAGGTTCCTCTGATTCTTCTGGTTCAGTTGGTGTTTTATTTTCTTCTTCCTTTTGTTCTTTATATTCAGCCATAATATCATTGATGTCATCTTTAATATCATCAACTTTTTGCATAGAAATATAATTAGAAGAGAAGACAAAAACTACTAGGGAACTTACTAAGAATAAAGCAATAAAGATACATAACTTAATGGTATTTAAATGAATTTGACTCATAATATTGTCTTCTATGTATTCTTCACTATAATTTATTTTAAACTTAATCCCATAATTTTTCTTTTTATTAAGTTTCTTTAAATAGTCAATTAATTCTAAATCATGAATATTTTGATCAATATAAATAGTAATATTTTTTAAACGATATTCTTCTAAAATATCTAAAATATTTTCTAAATCATCTTTTCTTAAATTGTCAATATAAATTCTTTTTAAATATTTATTGATATTGATAAATGCTAAAAAATCATCTTCATCCATTTTAGATAATGGCAAAGATAAATTAATGCTAGTTTTATAATAGATAGAAGAGAAGTTATCTAACATATTTTCTTTCATGAAATTACTTAAAAATAATATTTCATTACGAGATTCAACAATTATTCCTTCTTTATCTAAAAGTTCTATTAAAAACATCGGAATATTATATAAAGATACACGATTAATACTATTAGTTTTAATAATACTTTCACAAATTTTATAATTAACAACTGTTTCTTCTAATAAATAGAGATTTTGTAAATTTTTAATGTTTTTGACTGCACTTAAAACTAAATTAACAATACGCATTTCTTTAATAATCATAGTATCTATATTAAAATTAGTAACTAGTTCATGTAAAAAACTATTTATAATATTAGTATTCTTACTTATATATTCATCACTAAATACTAATTCATTTTGCGTAATTGTATTAGTATTGATAAGAGTTTTTTGTTCAGTATTAAGGCGTTTTCTTTCTTGGACGAATAATTTATTATCTTGAATTTGAAATAGTATCTTTATCATTTTATTTACTCCTATTATATATAATAACACAATTTGACACATTTTAATAAAAAAATTATAAAAAAATGTTTTCTTTTGTATTTTTATGATATAATATTGACATAATAAAGAGTAGGAGGATAAGAAAATGAAAAAATTATTAGGACTTATAGTTATGGCAATGGGACTTGTTTTACCAATGAGTGTATTTGCTGAAGAGGCAGCACCAGTAATAAATTGTACAGATGGTAATGGTACTAAAACTTGTGTGGTAAGTATTAATTTTACGGATTCAGCTACTAAAGTTGAATTTACTTTAACACCAATTGGGGTTTCAAAAATTCAAGAGGAAAGTATAAAAGCTGTTGATTCAGATTGGACTTTACAAAAAACTGAAAGTAATGGTTCATATAATATTACTTTAACATCTCCTGGTTCAAGTGGTGAACAAGACTTATTTACATATACATTTACAACTTCAGGAAACAGTAATGAACAATGTGGTGTAACAGTTGGATATAATGGCAGAACTTATAAAGGACCTGAAGAACCTGATAAACCAACTGAAAATAAGCAAACAGGAGCAACATTACCTTATATTGCTTTAGGTGTTATAGCTTTAGGCGCTGCTGGTGCTTATGTAGCAACTAGAAATAAATCTAAAATGTATAAAATTTAAGTTAATAACAAATTTTAATAACCATTTTGTTTAAATGGTTATTTTTTTGTGTTATAATCTTTCCGAGGTGTTATTATGCGTGAATTTACAGAACAAGAATTAGTGAGAAGAGAAAAAGCAGAAAATTTAAAAACTTTAGGGATAGATCCTTTTGGCTCTGCTTTTAAAGTAACAAGTAATTCGAAAATAATTAAAGAAGAGTTTGAAAAATATACTAAAGAAGAATTAGAAGAAGCTAAAAATGAGGTTATTGTTGCTGGTCGTATTATGAATAAAAGAAGAAGTGGTAAAGCTGGATTCATGGATATTCAAGATAGATTTGGTAATATTCAAATATATATTAGTATTAATGATGTTGGTGAAGAAGAATATGAATTATATAAATCTTGTGATTTAGGTGATATTATTGGTATTAATGGTTGGGTATGTAAAACTAATACAGGAGCTTTAACAATTCATGCAACTAAATATACTCATTTAGTTAAAGCTCTAAGACCACTTCCAGAAAAGTTCCATGGTTTAACTGATATAGAAGAGCGTTATAGAAGACGTTATGTTGATTTAATCATGAATGAAGATGCTAAAAAGATTGCTTTTATTAGGCCAAAAATTATTCGTTGTATTCAAAACTTTATGGATAATCGTGGATTTACGGAAGTAGAAACTCCAATTTTAACAACACTTTTAACTGGTGCTGCTGCAAGACCTTTTATTACTCATCACAATACACAAGATTTGGATATGTATTTAAGAATAGCTCTAGAACTACCTTTAAAAAGATTATTAGTCGGTGGTATGGAAGCTGTTTATGAAATAGGTAGAACATTTAGAAATGAAGGAATGGACCCAAGACATAATCCAGAATTTACTATGATGGAAGCATATCTTGCTTATTCTAACTTAGAAGGTATGATGGAACTTACTGAAAGTATGTATCAAACTATTGCAAGAGAAGTATTTGGTAAAATGACTTATAATTGGTATGGTAATGAAATTAATTTAGAAGGTCCTTGGAGAAGAGTTAGTATGACTGATGCAATTAAAGAAGTTACAGGTATTGATTTTAAAAAAGAAATGAGTTTAGATACTGCGATTAAATTATGTGAAGAACATAAAATTCCATTGGAAGAACATCAAAAATCACTTGGTCATATCATTAATTTATTCTTTGAAAAATATGTAGAAGAAACTCTTATTCAACCTACATTCCTTTATGGTCATCCAGTAGAAATATCACCACTTACTAAGAAAAATCCAGAAGATCCTCGTTTTGTTGATCGTTTTGAATTATTTATTGGTGGTAAAGAATTTGCTAATGCTTATACGGAACTTAATGATCCAATTGATCAATTAGAAAGATTTGAAGAACAATTAAAGGAAAAGAATTTAGGTAACGATGAAGCTAATGATATTGATATGGACTTTATTGAAGCGTTAGAATATGGTATGCCTCCAGCTGGTGGTATTGGTTATGGTATTGATAGACTTGTTATGTTATTTACGGAAAGTGAATCTATTAGAGATGTTATATTATTCCCAACAATGAAACCAAAAGATTAAAAAATATTATTAAGGTGGGAGATAAAAGGCAAAAAAACATGAAAATAAGTGTTTTTTTGCTTTTTTTTTATATTTACTAGTGCTATAATTTTTAGTAGGAGGTAAGTAAAAATGGCAACATCACAAATAGTTTGTCTAGTTATAGTAGTTATATTAGCAGTATTAGCTGGTGTCTTAACTGTTTTAAAGTCTAAGAAGCATGACTTAGTAAAATGGATAGGAATATTTATTTTCGTAGCAATTGCTTTAACTTGGATTTTTGGCGTAGGACAATATAGTGGTACTGAATTAGTTGACTGGGGTATGAATCGTCAAGGTTTAACAGATATTCCACAATTAATTTATTACGCATTAAATGTAGGAGGAGAAAAGATTGTCTTCTTACTAGCACTTGGTATTTTTTATGCCATGTTAAGTAAATGCAATAGTTATAAAAAATTAGTAAATACTATTGCTGAAAAATTAAAAAGAAAGGTTAGTTCACAAATAATATTCATCTTAGTTTGTTCATTAATATTTACTTTAATGGGAGCAATGTTAACAGAAACATTTGCAGCATTAATTTTTGTTCCATTTGTTGTTTCTATTATTTTAGCAATGCATCTTGATAAAATGACAGCATTTGCTGTAACATTTGGTTCTATTTTAGTAGGTGTTTTAGGAACAATCTATGGTGGCGATGGCTTTATTTGGTTCAATGAATATGCTGAAACATCTGCAACAACAGGTATCTATTATCGTTTAATTGTTTTAGTTGTAGCATTTATCTTATTTAACTTCTTTAATGTTATGCATGTTAGAAAGATAGCTAAAGGTAAAAAAATAAATGAAGTAGAAGCTGATCCATTTAAAGTTGAAGATGTATCTAAAAAATCTTCAATCGTTCCAGCAATTATTATTATGGGATTACTATTTATTTTAGTAATACTTGGTTATATTAGTTGGGATGAAAACTTTGGCATATCAATTTTTGGTAAATTCCATGAATGGTTAATGGGCTTAGAAATCAAAGATACTTCTGTATTTGGAACAATTTTTGGTACTAAATCAGCTCAATTTGGAGCATGGAACTTCTATATAATCACAATTGTTTTAGGATTATTTAGCGTTTTAACTGCCCTTATTAGTCGCCTTAAATTAAATGATTTTATTTCAACTTGTGGTGAAGGTATTAAAAAAGTTTTATTACCAGAATTAATGCTAATTGGCACATATATTGTATTTGTAACAGTTTATTCATGTCAAACAATGCCAACAATTAGTAATTTATTAATTACAAGTACTACTGAATTTAATCCATTCTTAGTAGCAGTAGATGCCTTTATTGCTAATGTATTCCACATTGATTTAGGATTAACTGGATTCTTCTTGGGATCATTCCTAACAACTATTTATTCTGCTAATATTGAAATAGTTCATACTATATTTGTTACTTTATATGGATTTGTTAGTTTATTCGTACCAACAAGTTCAATACTAGTAATCGGTTTATCATATTTAGACATTGAATATAAAAACTGGATTAAATATAGTTGGCTATTCTTATTAGGAATACTAGTTATTCTAGTTGTTCTATTCATAGTAATGGCTTATATTTAAATAAATAATTAAGAAATAACTTTGCTTTTAGTGAAGTTATTTTTTTGCCTAAAAAAGTTAAGTAAAAATCCTAAATAAATATAATTTATTAATATATTAGTACCTCCCAAAGATAAGAAGGGAAGAGGTATTCCCATAATTGGTAATAAACCTAAATTCATACTAATATTATAAATTTCATGAAATAAAAGAATACCTAGATAAGTATAACTAAATATTTTATTTTTAAAATTATTTATTTTATTTATCTTATAAAATAAAAATATATCAATAATTAAATAAGATAATAAAATTAAAATAGCACTTATAATACCAAAGTTACTAGTAGAAAATGCAAAGATAAAATCAGTTGGAGCTTCTGGAATATATAAAAGAATATTTTTAAATCCTACACCAAAAAAGGAAGAAGCTCCAATGTTTATCAAAGCATTTTCTAACTGATAACTATTACCATTTGCAAAATTAATAATTCTATCTACCCGATAGAAAAAAGATGTACCAATTAGTTTAATTAAAATATTAGGAAAATAAAAATATAAACCAAAGAAAATGATTATACAGAAAATACTAAGAGTAATAAAAGTTATATACCATTTTTTATTAATTTTTAAAAAACTAATGGTAATTAAAAGAATAATTAGAAAGTTGATAATGGCTCCAGTATCTGGTTCTAAAAATACTAATAGGGAAGGAATTAAAGTAATAATACCAAGTTTAAATATTATTTTTAACTCATCTTTCCAACTTTTAATTTTTACATTACTTACAATATCTACTAAATATAAGCTTAAAGATATTTTAGCTAGTTCACTCGGTTGAAAAGTAAAACCAAATATATTTAACCAACATTTAGCTCCATTAGTACTACTACCTAAGAAAAGCACTAAAATAAGTAAAATATTGGATAATATGTAAAGTGGTTTAGCATATTTAAATATTTTCTTAACTTTTATTTTTTGTAAAATAATAATAATTAAATAACCTAGTAAAAACCAAATACTTTGTTTAATTAAAGCATTATTATAAACACTATTGATATATCTAGCATTATACATATTAAAAATACTTATTATATTAATAATAAGAAGAGGTATAAATAAAAATAAATTGTATTTTTTTATTACTTTCATATTTTTATTATGGTTCAAATAAACTATTTTTATCATAAAATATAGTGGTGATATATATGAAAGATTTACCAAAAGTGTTCCCAGGTAAAGTTAGTGATACAGTAAATAATGATCAAGATATATTTTATGGAAGTGATAGAGGAGTTAAAGAAGTAGACCCAATAAGTATTCCGAAAAAGATTAATGCCATTTTTGCATCTACTTCTCATGTTTATAAAAGTAAAGTAAATATTACTCTTAAAGATAATAGAAGAGTTCAAAAAACTATTGTTGGTAAGACAAGTACTAGCTTAATAACAATTGATGGTGAATTAATTAAAATTCTAGATATTAAAGATATTGAAAAAATATAATTGTTAAATTCAAGAATATTTGATATTATTTTAATAGTGGTACTATGAAAAAAGAAAATGTTAAAGCAGTTGCATTATTTGTTATATTGATATTATTAATTGGTTTATTGTTTATTTATCATGACTATAGTAATTATAGTGAAAAAGATATTGATCGAAAAGTCGAAATATTTTTTAATGAATATTCTTATAATGATGTTTATAATCAATCTAATGTCTTATTTTTTAACGCCATTAAAATACTTAACCCAAGTAATTTTACTTATGAAAAAGATCAAAATGATGATGTAATTTATTACTCAATTAATGATTACAATCAATATAAAAAAATAATTGATTTTGATTTAGTTAAAAGTACAATTAAAAGTAGTGAAGTAGATAGTTATCTTCTTGACAAAAAAATATTAGAGAAAGATGGTAACTATTATATTGAAGAATATAAAGAAGATCATAATAACAATTATATAGGTAGTATATTAGATATTAAATCACATGATGATAATTATATTTATGTAGAAAGTACTAATTATTATTGTGAAAATGAAGAATATGTTGGTTATTTAAAAAAAGAACCAACATGTAAGTTTACGAAGAATACTACTAATTTTACAATAGAACTAGAAAATAATAATTTTAGAATAACTTCATTAGAAGACATAAAAAAAATATATTAGACAATTTCGTCAATATATTTTTTTAATTGTTTAGAATTTTTATCAACCACAATCTTTAATTGATTGTCGATTTCTACAATTCCTTTTGCACCCAATTTTTGAATTGCGTCTTTATTAACTATACTAACATCTTTTAATATTACTTTAAATCTACTCATATTACACTCAGCATTAATAATATTATCTTTACCACCAAGGAATTCAATTAATTTGTTTTCTTTAATTGCAAAATCTTTTCTAGTTAATTTTAATGCAACAGCTAAAATAATTAATATTACAATAGCTATAATTAAATATTGGATAAATATATTCAAAATAAATCACCTTAATTAATTATACTATAAAGTTTATGAATTTAAAAGTAGTACCTGAAATATAAAGATACTCACTATTTTAAAAATTAAACATAAATTAATAATGAGAATACATGAAAGGGTGAAATGATGAATAATAATTGTTCAAATTCAAATAATAATTCTGGA
>CANQZN010000035.1 GCA_947628365.1 uncultured Bacilli bacterium
GCCTCTAAACCCTGGAAGGGTTTACATGCTGTAAGCATGTGGCCTGAACCTATTGCCGCAACGCGGGAGGTCAAGTTGTTATCAAAAAAATGTTGAGAAAAACTCAATTATAGTTCACGATGGACAACAAAATACGCAACAAAGTGGCCAAGTAGATGGTCAAGTAGGTGATCAAGTTAGTGGTCAAGTTTCAATAAATCGAAATTTAGTATAAAAAATAAGCAAAGAAAAAATGTTGTTAACTTTCCAACATTTTATCTATCTCTATTATTATTGAAAATTAATATTAATCTTAAAATTTCTAATATTGAAGTTAACACAGAGGCAACATAAGTCATCGCAGCTGCTCCGAGCATTTTAGAAACTTCCTCTTCTTCAGAAGAACTTGCTAGTTTTAATTTAACTAATTCCCTTTTTGCTCTTTTAGATGCATCAAACTCAACTGGTAAAGTAATTAATTGGAATAATAAACCAATACTTATTAACCCTATACCAAAAGCAAAAAGATTAAAATATTCAGTAATTAAACCAATAAATATAACTATCCAAGAAAAGTAAGAAACTAAATTTACAACTGGTACTAAAAAACTTCTAATACGCATAAATGTATAATTTTCTTTATCTTGAATTGCATGCCCACACTCATGAGCTGCCACTGATAAAGCTGCAATAGAATTACCTTTAAAAATATCTGTAGATAATCTAACTACTTTACGACTTGGATCATAATGATCTGTAAGACTACCACTTGTTTCGACAACATAAATGTCTTCTAAACCATTTTCATCTAATATTTTTCTTGCAACATCAAAGCCAGTTAAATCCTTTTTATTTTGTACTTTTTTATACTTACCATAAGATACGCTTATATTGATTTGAGCTAACAAAGGAATTATAAGTATAATTAAATATAATAATATATTCATTGTTCCAGCATTCATTATTTCACCTCAAATTTTGTTCCTTCTCTGGTATCTTTTAATATTATACCCATTTGTAATAATTCATCTCTAATAGCATCTGCCCTTGTAAAATCTTTATTTTGTTTTGCTATATTTCTTTCATTAATTTTTTCTTTAATAAATTCTTCATCTATTTCTTTTATTTCTTCTTTAAATAAATCTAAACTTAAAACTTTATCAAAATCACTTATTAATTTATATTTTGTTGCGTCATTAATATCATCTTTTAAAACATCATAGATAACAGATAAAGAATTTGCAGTATTCATATCATCTTCTAAAGTACTTTTAAATTTATCATTAAATTCTTGATACTTATTATTATCTACTATTCCATCTTTATTTAAAGATAATACTTTATTTTTTAACTTTTTATAAGCAACCTCAGCAATATCTAGAGCTTCATAAGAAAATATTAAAGGTTTACGATAATGACTTTGTAAACACATAAAACGATAACTTAATGGATTATAACCTTTTTCTTTTAAAGTATCTATTGTTAAAATATCGCCTTTACTTTTACTCATCTTACCATCTTTATTATTTAAATGTTCACAATGAACCCAATATTTACACCACTCATGACCTATATAACTTTCTGATTGAGCAATTTCATTAGTGTGATGAGGGAAAATATTATCTACTCCTCCACAATGAATATCCAAATATTCACCTAGATATTTAAGAGAAATACCACTACACTCTATATGCCAACCAGGATATCCTACACCAAAAGGGCTATCCCATTTTAGTTCTTGATCCTCAAATTTAGATTTAGTAAACCATAAGACAAAGTCTGCTTTATTTTTCTTATTGTTATCAACCTCAACTGTATCTCTTACTCCCCCAATTAAATCATCACTCTCTTGATTAGTTAATACATAATATTTATCCAATTTAGAAGTATCAAAATAAATATTACCCCCAGCAGAATAAGCATAACCTTCATCTAATAATTTTTGGACTATTTTAATATATTCATCAATATTATCTGTAGCAAAACTAACTATTTCTGGTCTTTTTATATTTAATGATTCTAAATCTTTGAAAAAAGCATCAGTATAAAATTTAGCAATTTCTAAAACAGTTTTATGTTCTTTAATAGCGCTTTTAACCATTTTATCATCACCAGTATCGGCATCACTTGATAAATGACCAACATCAGTAATATTCATACATCTTTTAACATTGTAACCAATATAATTTAAAGTCTTTTCTAATATATCTTCCATAATATAACTTCTTAAATTACCTATATGAGCATAATGATATACAGTTGGACCACAAGTATACATAGTTACTTTATCTTTATTCCAAGGAATAAATTTTTCTATTTTTTTAGTTTTTGTATTATATAAATACATTAGTCCTCCTAACTAAGTCTTTTTAAAACTTTATCTTTACCTATTAAATATAACTCATCGGGAAGTTCTGGACCATGTTCTACACCACTTATTTTAATTCTAATTGGCATATATAATAATTTACCTTTAACTCCAGTTTTTTCTTTAACTTTATTTATTACTTCACTTAATGCATCTGTATTCCATTCAGTTAATTTTTCAATTTCTTCTCTATAAGCATTAATAACTATAGGGATTGCATCATCACTATTTAAAAATTCTTCATTTTCTTTACTAATAGTTATATCATCATTAAAAAATATTCCTACTAAATCATTAATCTCTTTACCAAAAGATAAATGATCTTTATATATTAATAATAATTTATTTATCCACTCTTCTGTTTTATCACTAACATCTAAAGTTAAAAATGGTCTTATAAATTTTAAATATTCTTCATCACTTAAAGTATTAATATATTTATGATTAAACCATTGTAACTTTTTAATATCATATGTTGCTGGTGATTTACTAATTCGCTTTTCATCAAAATGCTTAATTAATTCATCCATTGTATATAATTCTTGATTAGTATCTGGACTCCATCCTAGTAAAACTAAATAATTAACAATTGCACTAGGTAGATATCCTTCATTATATAGATCCATAAATGAAGCATCACCATTACGTTTAGAAAGTTTATTACCATCACTACCTAAAACCATTGGTACATGAATATATTGAGGTGCTTCCCAACCAAATGCTTCATATAATAAATTATATTTAGGTGTTTGTGATAAATATTCATTACCTCTTATAACATGAGTAATATGCATTAAATGATCATCAATTACATTAGCAAAATTATAAGTTGGATAGCCATCACTTTTAAGTAATATTTGATCCTCTAAAACTTTATTATCAACTTTAACATCACCATAAACTATATCATGAACTATACTTGTTCCATATTTAGGCATTTTTTGTCTAATAACATATTTTTCTCCATTTTTTAATTTTTCGGCAATTTCTTCTTTTGATAAATGCGAACATCTGCCATCATACATAAAGGGAACTTTTCTTGCATCACACTTTTGACGCATAGCTTCAAGTGTTTCTTCTGTACAGAAACAATAATAAGCATCGCCCTTTTCTACTAACTCTTCAGCATATTTCTTATAAATATCTAATCTTTCACTTTGGATATAAGGACCATACTCACCAGCATTATTAGGACCTTCATCGATTTTAATATTACATAAATTTAAGGTATTATAAATAAAATCTATTGCCCCTTCTACTTTTCTATTTTGATCTGTATCTTCAATTCTTAATATAAATTCACCACCATTATGTTTAGCAACTAAATATTCAAATATAGCTGTTCTTAAATTACCAATATGCATAAACCCAGTTGGTGATGGAGCAAATCTTGTACGTGCTTTCATATTTCCACTTCCTTATTAGATATTTTACCATAATAAAGTGATTATTTCATTAAATTTTAATGACAAACAAAAAAATTATATTGAATAACACAATATAATTTCAATATAATTTTTTATTCACTAATTACATAAGGATCATTTAGTGTACCAGTTCCACTTTTTAATGATGTAGAACTTTTTAAATAAAAGACTGGTCTTGTTGCTGAAGTATGTGTATCATCCAATTCGTCAATTTGACCTACACTTTTATCTGAATTAAGTCCCCATCTTAATGATATACCTGGAGTCATTAAATAACCAAAATGTGTCATTGTTGCTTCGCTAGTACTTGGAGCATTTGTATCATTATCACTATTCCATAAATATATCCAAGAATTTTTACATAACTGATCATTATGACTTTCATCTGAACATTCATAGCCATTCTTTCTACCAGAATAATAATAATCATGAATATACATTAAACCAATTTTAGCTCTTTGAGTACCACTCCAATAACCCCACGTTTCACAATAAGAACCAGCACATCCTGGCGTATCAAACCATGAAACTCGTCTTGATCCTGTTTCAGCATCATATAATGATTGAGCAGTTGCTCTTGTATGGGTAACATACATATTGCCATAATACCAATTATAGTCATCAATTTTATCTTTCCAATTAGTTGGTACATAACTAGTATTATTTAAATAAGCACTTCCATTAATTGTAGAATATAATGTAGAATTTTTCCATGAATAATTGCTACCAGAACTACTCCAGGCATATGCAGTATTTAAAGCTTCTTTCTTTATTACTTTAATTTGACCAGTTGGAGTAACACCTATAATTCTATATAAATATTTGTCATTTCTATCAGAACCTGATTTACATTTACTACTATCACTAGTTCCAAAACAAATCCAGTTATTATCTACTGCACTAGAAGTTCCTTGATATCTACACATACCACCTTGATTACAATTAATATTAGGTATTACTTCTATCTCACTAGTGGATTTTGAAGGAATGCAACTTCCCATTTGTGAACTACCACATAATGAGCGTAAATTTGGTGTCTTAGGTTTTTGATCAAAATATAAATAACAATAAACAGTACTGTTTATTGTTGAAGATAATTTGTTATCTTCATATTTGAAATTCGCAGCAATATCAGATCTATCAGTTTTGTTTGGTTCGCTACCACAAGTAACCTTACTTAATGAATAATCTTGTGGAAAACTATAAGTTCTTTTGTAAGAACCGTCATCTTGTTGCACCATAATTGCTAAAGAATCTTCACTATATTCATCTTTTAACTCATTAATAGTAACATCTTTACTTTTTTTATCTAAATAATTTTTTATATTATTATAATTTACATTAAATAAAAGAACAGCCACCCCAATTAAAATAAGAAAAATCACACTTTTTTTCATATATAGCCTCCTAGTATCATTAAAATTATATAATAAAAATGCCTATTAGGTCAATGGCTTCATGCTTAAAGAAACTTTTTGCTTTTCTAAATTTATTTCACTAACATAAACATCGACAATATCACCAACAGATAATACTTCACTTGGGTGTTTAATAAATTTATCAGTTATTTTTGAAATATGAACTAAGCCATCATTTTTAATACCAATATCAATAAATGCCCCAAAATCAACAACATTACGAACAGTTCCTTGCAGTTTCATCCCAACTTTTAAATCTTCTAAATGTAATACATCTTTTTTAAGAATTGGAGAAGGTAACATATCTCTTGGATCTCTGTTGGGACTAATTAAAGATTCAATAATAAGATTTAAAGTATAAATATCGATATTAAGTTTATGAGCAAGCTCTTCTTTATTAACATTACTTAGTTTATCTTTAAATTCACTCTTGCCAATATCACTTAAATCTAGTGATAAATAATCTAACACTTTTTTAGTAGCGGTATAACTTTCAGGGTGAATACTTGTAGAGTCTAAAATATTATCACCATTTAATATTCTTAAGAAACCAACTGCTTGTTCATATACTTTATCACTTAATATTTTTTTCTTAAGCAGTTCTTCTCTACTTTTAAACATACCATTTTCATCTCTAAATTTAATTAATTTATCAATAACACTTTTAGTAAGACCAGAAATATATTTTAAAATAGAAGGAGATGCTGTATTTAAATTAACACCAACTTGATTGACTATTTTTAAAGTTGTAAAATTTAAACTTTCCTTTAACTTTTTCTCTGTAACATCATGTTGATATAAACCTACACCAATACTTTCTGGATCTATTTTAACAAGTTCAGATAACGGATCAGCAAGTCTTCTCCCAATAGAAATAGCACTTCTTTCTTCAACATGTAAATCTGGAAATTCCGAAATTGCTAAGGAAGATGCTGAATATACTGAAGCTCCAGCTTCATTTACAATGATATATTGAACATTTCTTGTGCTATCCTTTATTACATCTGCAATAAAACTTTCTGACTCCCGAGATGCTGTTCCATTACCTATAGCAATTATATCAATTTTATAATCTTCAATTAATTTTAAAACTGTTTCTTTACTTTTTTCATATTCACATTTAGGTTCGTGTGGGTAGATTACCGCTATTTTAAGAGGTTTACCTGTTTTATCTAAAACAGCTAATTTACAACCTGTCCTGTAGGCTGGATCAAATCCTAAAATAACTTTCTCTTTAATCGGTGGTTGCATTAATAATTTTTCTAAATTATCATTAAAGTTTTTAATCGCTACATCTTCTGCTTTTTCATTTAATTCTGCTCTTATTTCTCTTTCAATTGATGGAGCAATTAATCTTTTATAACTGTCTTTAATAGCTAAAGATACTATCTCTACTAACTCTTTATTATTGTCATTCTTTATAACTTTACTATATAAGTAATCTAAAATAATTTTATCATCAATATCGATAGAAACATTTAATACTTTTTCACTTTCTCCTCTATTTATAGCAAGAACTCGATATAACTTAATATATTTTATTGGTTCACTAAAATCATAATACATTTCATATGTCTTAAGTTCATCAATACTACCTTTTTTTAATTTACTTTGTAACTTACCATTTTGATAAGTTAAATATCTAATTTGTTTTCTATAACCAGCATTATCACTAATCCACTCAGCAATAATATACTCTGCTCCTAAAATAGCATCATCCACACTTTTAACATTTTCATTTAAATATTTTTTAGCTATATCTTTAATACTACCCGATATATTAAAACTCATAATCATTTTAGCTAAAGGTTCTAACCCATTATTAATTGCATCAGTTGCTTTAGTTTTTTTCTTTTCTTTAAATGGCCGATAAATATCTTCAATTTCTACTAATTTAGTAGCATTATCAATTTTAGTAACTAACTCATCAGTTAATAAACCTTTTTCCGAAATTAATCTTTTAACTTCATCTTTTCTTTTTTGTAAGTTAACGCCATAACTATATTCTGTTTCAATGGTTCTAATTTGTACCTCATCTAAGCCACCAGTTACTTCTTTACGATACCTCGCTATAAAAGGAATTGTATTCCCTTGCTCTAATAAATTTAAAGTATTTTCAACATTTTTTATATTAACATTTAAATTATTTGCTAATTCTTCTATTATATTTTTATTCATAATTCACTTTTAATCTTTCTATTAATTTTTTTGTTTCATTATAATCTTCATCTAACAATTCTATCCGAAAATTATTTATTCCCATCTTTTTTAATTCTCCTATCTCATTAATTAAATCTATTTTTTTATAATTTAAGATAGTTGTACTATGAGTAGATGGATTATTTTCTAATCTATACATTGCATTATTTCTGTCTTTTAAATAATACTTATTATTATTTTGACATATACTACATTGTTTATCTTTATTAACTAGGAAATTTAAAGGGCAATACTTCATAATCATAAGTTCTACATTACCATATATTAATACCTCTATATTCTTATTAAAATTATAATGTTTCATAATATCCTTCATATTATCTATAGATAACTCTGGTGAAATAGTTAATAGCCTTGCATACCTATTTAAATAATCTAATGTATAATGATTAGTAATATTTAAAAAATAATCTCCTCTTTCTGGTTTATATTTATCTAAACTAGCATAATCAGTAGCCATTAATTTAGAATATGGATAAGAGTGATGCATATTATCTCTTGGAATACGATATATTAAATCATCTGTCATTAAATTTTTGTTACTAACTATTATATTTTTAACATTTAATTCTTTTAACGCTCTAATTTGTTCTTTTGTTTTCGCAAGAACACTTATACCTTTTAAGCATTCTTCTTTATTTATTATTTCTTGATATTCATTTTCTATATATTGAACTTTTTTATTTTCTCTAATCTCTTTTAATTTATTTAAAGCATCTCTTCTTAAATTATTAATGACACTTACAGGGATAAAAATATTTTCATCAGTATTAATATTTATTTGCGATACCATAAAAGGAGTATTTCCAACTTTAAGTAAAGATTCTTTAATTCTATTGTTTTCTAATGGCGTATTTTTAGCTTTTTCACATTTTTGTGGACTTTCTAATTTAACTACATTTTCATTATCTTTAACTTCTATTTCTATATTTTGGTTTAATTTACACGTAAATTTTATGGTAACAGGAATTTTCTTAGTAATTTCATTCGCTACTTTAACTAAAGGACTAGTAAGAACAACTTCATCTAAATTCTTTAAATTAATAAAATTATCTAAATAAATAGTATCTCCCTTATGTCCTTCATTTATAAGTTCACCATTTTTATTATACATGAAATTGACAGTTACACCTTTATTTATTTTTTTAAATCTAATGCCCTCAAATTGTTTTAAGTCTCTATCTAACTTGATTTCTATTCTTTTTTTAGTAACATTTGTTACCACTCCTAAAGAAATTCCTTGGTGATTTGGAGCCTTAATATTCATAATATTATAATCATTAAATAAATAACCAGTAGTATATTCACGATTATAAATAGCTTTAAGTAAATCTAAATCTTCCGGTAAAACTTGTAACTTTTCCTTATTTTCATATTGGTCTATTAACTTACGATAAATCTTAGTAACAATGCCAACATAGGCTGGACTTTTCATCCGTCCTTCAATTTTAAATGATTTGACATTACTTTGCATTAACTTATCAAAACTTGCAATACTACATAAATCTTTCGGACTAAGTAAGTAATTACCATCAGTTAAAACTAATTTATCATTTTCATAAAGTTCATAAGGAAGACGACACATTCCAGCACACTCACCGCGATTACCACTTCTATTTAAAATAAATGAAGAAAATAAACATTGGCCACTATAAGAAATACATAATGAGCCATGAATAAATACTTCTTTTTCAATATGCGTTTTAATATTATTTATGTAATCCAAAGAAAGTTCCCTTGCAAAAACTATTCTTTTAACTCCTAAATCTTTTAAAAATTTAATTGATTCTTCTGAATGATTATGCATTTGAGTTGAAGCATGTATTTCCATATTTGGTAAAGTTTGATGCACTAAATTAATTAAGCCAACATCTTGCATAATTAAAGCATCTACTCCTATTTTATGTAAAGATTTGATATAATCTAATGCTTCATCTATTTCACTTTCATATATTAATGTATTAACTGTAATATATATTTTTACTCCATATAAATGACATAATTTAGTAGCGTTATTTAACCCCTCTAAAGTAAAATTATCAGCAAAAGCTCTAGCCCCAAATTTTTTACCACCTAAATAAACGGCATCTGCTCCATTATTTATAGCCTCTAATAAAGAAGCATAGTCACCAACGGGAACTAATAACTCATGCTTCATACTTAAACAACTCCCATACACCAGTTTTAGGATAAATTTTAAATTCCATTATTTCATCCTTTACTGGATGTTTAAACTTTAAATGATATGCAAATAAAGCAATTTGTTTTTTATCATTTTTACCATATAATTGATCCCCATATAAAGGACAATTACGATGAGCAAATTGTAATCTTATTTGATGATGACGACCTGTTATTAAATTAACTTTTACTAAATTTAAATTATCTTTTTTATCTAAAACTTCATATTCTAATTTAGCATATTTACCTTTATCTTTTGTAGTAATAATACTTTTTTCTTCTTCCTTTAATATATAATCTTCCATAATACCCTTTTTAGGTAAATCACCATAACAAACTAGTAAATATTCTTTAGTCATTTCATGTTCTTGAATTAATTTAGAAAGTCTACTGGCTGCTTTACTAGTTCTAGCAAAAACCATTATTCCTCCAACAGGACGATCAAGTCTATGAACAAGACCTATATAAACATTTCCAGGTTTATGATATTCGTTCTTAATATAATTTTTAACCATTGTAAGTAAATCTAAATCTTTTGTATAATCACTTTGACATAAAACATTAGGTTTTTTCTCTACTACAATTATATGATTATCTTCATATAAAACATTTAATTTACTATTCATTTTCTACCCGACCAGTTATTCCACAAGAAAGATATAAGTTACTATTTTCAATTGGTAAACATAAATCATCAACTAAAATATTCTTATTTTTAAAATTTATTTTCAAAATATTTTCTAAAGATACACTAGGTAAATTAGTAGAATAAGTATTTACTATAAAGAATAAAAAATCATCTTGTAAGATTTCTTTACAAAGTTTAATCAATTCCTCTAAATTATTTTCTAAAGACCATACTTCGCCATTAGCACCTCTTCCATAACTAGGAGGATCCATGATAATTGCATCGTATTTATTTCCTCTTCTAATTTCTCTTTTAACAAATTTGATAACATCATCAACTAAATAACGAATGCTTTTATTTTCTAGTCCATTTAACTTAATATTTTCTTTAGCCCAATCAATCATACCTTTAGAAGAATCAACATGAGTAACAGAGGCACCAGCAGAAAGACAAGCCACTGAGGCTGCTCCCGTATAGGCAAATAAATTTAAAACTTTAACTTCTTTTTTACTACTTTTAATTTTCTCTATCATATAATCCCAGTTACTTGCTTGTTCAGGAAATAAACCAGTATGTTTAAAACCCATTTCTTTTATTAAAAATTTTAAATTTTTATAATTTACTACCCAAGAATCTGGTATACTCATTAAGTTTTCCCAATGCCCTCCACCTGTATTACTACGATGATATTTGGCATTTATTTTATAACCTTCAAAACCACCTAAGTCCCATGTAATAACTGGATCTGGTCTTAGTAACAAAACATTTTTCCAACTTTCTAGTTTCATTCCACGACTAGTTTTTAAAATTTTATATTCTTCCCAATTATTACTCACTAACATATAAATTCACCTACAAAATAATTATACTATAAAAAGAGTTATTAAAAAAGAAGCATTGTTTATGCTTCAATGTTTATTATGTAAGGATTTTCTTTAGTACCGATTGAATCTTCTTTTAAAGACATATTGGAATTTAAATAAAATACAGGCCGAACAGATGCATCATTACTAATTGCACTATGCGTTATATTACCGGAAGCACCGAACTTTTCAGCATAATATCCACCATAAATCCTAATATATCCATTATATATCATTAACCATTCCAGCTGCTTTAAAATCCATGAATAATTTTGGCAAATAACGGTTTCATAACAATTTCCGTTTTTATCTGCAGAAAAATAATAATCACTTATATTAAGTATTCCTATCTTTGCAGTTATAGTATCTTGCCACTCTTGCTCTAACTTATATACAAACTCACTACCATGACCGGCCATATATAAATCCATTGTTCCATATTTCCAATTAGTATCTTTTATTATATATAGCCAACTATTATTACTTAAATAATCGTAGTATTCACTATTAATAAATATATTACTATTCCCGTTAGCACCTTTTTCTTCTCCATTACTGATTCCATTTAATCTTTTATATATCATACTATTTGGCCAATTACATAACTCACCACTTGGGCCACAATCTTCTTGTGAATTTTTATTATTCCATTGAAATAAAATATTATTATCCTCATTTACAAATGTTTCTTTAATTAATTTTAAACTACCATCACTAGTTATGCCAATAATTCGATACATATATTTATCTATATCTTCTTCAGTTGTACTACAATTTTCTTCTGTTCCAAAACATATCCAATTATTAACATTATCTGTTCCTTGATAACGCCATAAGTCACCAACATAATTTATTTCTGTATCTTCATTTTTATCATGTAATAACTTCTTAACTAACGGATTTAAATCAAAGTATAAATAACAATAACTACTTTTATTCGTTCTTAAAGATATATTGCCTCCTTCTTCTTGTAAAGCATCTTTAATCTCGGCTCCATTATTATCTATACATTTACTTTCGCTTAAATTTAAAACATATCCTTCAGGAAATTGTGTTCCTTCAACCTCCGTATATCCCTCTTCTGATTCTTTGTACATCGCAAATGTTCTATTACTTATTTCTTGTTTCAATATAACATTATCTAGTTTAACATTTTCTTTTGGCTTCGTAATTATGACACCGGTTAGTACTATTCCAACCAAAAGTATTATCAATAAATATTTCTTGTTAATTATTCTCATAAAATATCTTCTTTCTATTTTATAAGATAATTATATATT
>CANQZN010000036.1 GCA_947628365.1 uncultured Bacilli bacterium
CCGGAAGCATATGTTCCATCAAGTGATACTTATATTGAAAAAGATGCTTCTATAAATGATGAGATAGATGAACTTCGTCACGGTGCTACTAGTGCTTTAATTAATTATCGTGATGTTATAGTAGTGGCCTCTGTTTCATGTATTTATGGTATTGGTGAAAAAGAAGAATATGAAAAAAGTACTTTAGTTTTAACTGTTGGAGATACTATTAAAAGAAATAATATTATTGATAAATTAATTGATATGACTTATGAGAGAAATGATTTAGATTTTCACCGGGGTACATTTAGAGTAAGAGGTAATTCAATTGATATAATACCTGTTAATGAAAAAGAAAGTGGTATAAGAATTGAATTAGATGAAGATAAAGTTGAATCAATAACTATCTTTGACCCACTAACCGGTGCAGTTAAAGAAATGAAGAAAACAGTAGCTATCTTTCCAGCATCTCACTTTATTACTAGTCCAGAAAAATTACAAGAAGCAATTAAAAGAATTGATGCTGAATGTCAAGAAAGATTAAAATATTTTCATGATAATAATAAATTTATTGAAGAACAAAGATTAAGAGAAAGAGTTAATTATGATTTAGAAATGCTAAGAGAAACAGGGTACTGTAATGGTGTCGAAAACTATTCAAGACACCTAGCTTTAAGAGAAGAAGGAGTAACTCCTACTTGTCTAATTGATTTTATGCCAGATGATTTTTTATTAGTAGTTGATGAATCCCACGTAACACTTCCTCAAGTAAGAGGAATGTATAATGGTGATAGAATGCGTAAACAAACTTTAGTAGATTATGGCTTTAGACTTCCTAGTGCTCTTGATAATAGACCATTAAAATTTCCAGAATTTGAAAGTAAAATTAAAAATGCCATTTATGTATCTGCTACACCTGGTGATTATGAACTTGAAAAGGTAAACAATCATGTTGTTGAACAAATTATTAGACCGACTGGCTTACTTGATCCAATTATTGAAGTAAGAGAGACTGAAGGTCAAATTGATGATATCATTGGTGAAATAAATAAACGGATAGCAAGAAATGAAAGAGTTTTAATTACTGCACTCACTATTAGAATGAGTGAAGAATTAACTAACTATTTAAAAGAAGTAAACATTAAAGTAGCTTATTTACATAATGAAATAAAAACATTAGAAAGACTTAAAATTATTCACGATTTAAGATGTGGTATTTATGATGTAGTAGTAGGTATAAATCTTTTAAGAGAAGGAATTGATATACCAGAGGTAAGTTTAATATGTATTTTAGATGCTGATAAACAAGGTTTCTTAAGAAGTGAACGAAGTTTAATTCAAACTATTGGTAGATGTGCAAGAAATGAAAATGGTATGGTTATAATGTATGCCGATATTATGAGTGAAGCAATGCAAAATGCAATAGATGAAACTAAAAGAAGAAGAGAAATTCAAGAAGATTATAATAAACGCCATAATATAGTTCCAAAGACTATTGTTAAAGATATTAAAGAAGTTATATCAAATAATATTGATACAAAAGAAGAGAAAAAGAAGATGAGTAAAAAAGATGCAATGCAAATGTTAGATAGAATTGAAAATGAAATGAAAGAAGCTGCTCGTAATCTTGACTTTGAAAGAGCTATGGAACTCAGAAATATTTTATTTGAACTTAAAGGAGATTTGAAAAAATGAAGGCATTAATAACAGGAGCATCTTCTGGTATAGGAAGAGATATGGCTCGTTATTTAGATACATTAAATATCGATTTAATACTTGTTGCTAGAAGAAAAGATAGATTAGAAGAATTAAAAAAAGAATTAAAGAGTAATGTTAAAATAATTGAAATGGATTTAAGTAGTGAAGATAATGTATTTAAATTATATGAAAAAGTTAAAAATGATAATATTGATATTTTAATTAATAATGCTGGTTTTGGTTTATTTGGAGATTTTAAAGATACTGATTTAGATACTGAATTAAAAATGATTAATGTCAATGTAAAAGCTCCTCATATTTTAACTAAATTATTTTTACAAGATTTTATTAAAAAAGATAATGGCTATATTTTAAATGTTGCATCTAGTGCTGGTTTTATGGCTGGTCCTCATTTAAATACTTATTATGCCACTAAAAACTATATTGCTAAACTAACTATGGCAATTAATGAAGAGTTAAGAGTAGCTAAAAGTAATGTTTCAATATCTGCTTTATGTCCGGGACCAATCAATACTGAATTTACTAAAGTTGCTCATGGAACATTTAGTTTAAAGGGTGCCAGTAGTGAGTATGTTGCTAAATATGCAATAGATAAAATGTTTCAAAGAAAAATGCTTATTATTCCTACTCTTAAAATAAAGTTAGGAATATTTGGTTTAAGATTTATTCCTTATAGATTACAGTTAATTATCGCTAATCATATCCAACATCGTAAGACAAGAAAAAACAGTTAGATTTGACTCTAACTATTTTTATTTATGCTTTAATATTCTAGTTGTATTAATTATGGTTAGTAATGTTACACCAGTATCAGCAAAAACTGCTTGCCACATAGTAGCAATACCTAAGCCACTAAGTAATAATACAAATAATTTAGTACCAATTGCAAAAACTAAATTTTGTTTGATTATTTTATTAGTTTTTTTAGAAATTTTTATTAAAGTAAGTAAGCTATCTAAATTATCATTCATTATAACAATATCGCTAGCTTCAATTGCAGCTTCACTACCAATACTACCCATAGATATACCTATCTTAGCTATTCTTAAAGCTGGGGCATCATTAATTCCATCACCAACAAAGGCAACATTACCATTATATTTTTTTATTTCACTTTCTAATAAATCAAATTTATCTTTAGGAAGTAATTCATAATTAACATCATCAATACCAACTTTTTTAGCAATATCTAACGCAATATCTTTGTTATCACCAGTAAACATTTTAACATTTATATTTTGACTCTTTAAAAGTTTGATAACTTCTTTAGCATTTTCTTTAATACCATCTCTTAATGTTAACTTAGCAATAAGAGTATTATCAATATTTAAGTATATTGCATCATCATTTGCCCCACCACAATATTTAGAAGAACCAATTTTAACTTTTTGTTTATTTAATGTATAACTTATACCTTTGCCTGCTTCTTCTTTAAAATTAGTAATTTTATGCTTTTTAGCTTTATTAAATATACTTAAAATAGATTTAGATATTGGATGATTAGAGAATACTTCTCCACTTACAAAATATTCTTTAACTAATTCTTTACTATATTTTTTATCTAAAATTTCTAGTTCATAATCTATAACATTACCACTTGTAATAGTTCCTGTTTTATCAAAAATAATTTCTTTAATATAACAAGCACTTTCTAAAAAATCACTACCTTTAATTAAAATTCCTTCTTTAGAAGAAGCTCCAATACCAGTAAAATAAGAAAGGGGTACAGAAATAGCAATCGCACAAGGACAAGAAATTACTAAAAATACTAAAGCTCTATAGATAGCATCATGAAAACTAACTGATGGTAATATTGGTAATAATATAGTTATTAATATTGCTAGTAATAAAATAACCGGGGTATAAATTTTAGCTGCTTTAGAAACAAAATTTTCTGTTTTGGCCTTTTTATCTGTTGCATTTTCAACTAGATTTAGAATTTGACTAACAGTACTATTTTCATAATCTTTGGTTACTTTAACTACTAAAACATCGAAATTATTAATTGAACCAGATAATACTTGATCTCCTACTTTAACATTTACTAATTTACTTTCACCAGTAAGTGCTTTACTATCAATAAAAGACTCTCCTTCTACTACTACTCCATCTAGTGGAATTTTTTCACCCTTTTTAATCACAATTAAATTATCTATTTTTACTTTTTCTGGACTAACTTTATAAATTTTATCTTTTATTTGTAAGTTAGCATATTCTGGCTTTATATTCATAAGTTCACTAATATTTTTTCTAGAATTATTAACAGCAATACTTTCTAATATCTTACCTATCTCATACAATATTATAACCATTAAGCCTTCATGAATATTATTTGTTAAATATGCTCCAACACAAGAAATAGTTACTAACAAATTTTCATCGATATTAAATCCTCTTAAAAGCATTAAAATAGCTTTTTTACAAACTCTATATAATAAAACAATGTATGCAAGTATCATTAATATCTTAGATACTAAAGATACTTTAATTAACATAGATAATAAAAACAATAATAATCCTAAAACTAATCTAAAAATATCAAATTTAATATTATTTTTTGCTTTTTCACTTTCTTTAGTTACTTTAACATTTGGTTCAATTTTCTTTACTACTTCTTTTACTATATTAAAACCACCATCATCTAAATTAGTATCCACTACAACAAGTAATTTAGCAAAATTAACACTCGCTTTAATTATATCTTTTTCATTATTTAAAGCTTCTTCTATTTTTCTTGCACAATTTGGACAATCCAAATTATTTAATTTATATCTACTTTTCATTTATATGTTCACATCCTAACTCAAATATTTTTCTTACATGATCATCACTTAAAGAATAATAAATACAAGCCCCTTCTTTTCTATATTTAACTAATTTAGCTTGTTTTAATATTCTAAGTTGATGGGAAACTGCTGATTGAGTAGCACTTACTAAATCCGCTATTTCACATACACATAATTCTTTATCAAGTAAAATATTTATTATTTTAATTCTTGTTGAATCACCAAATATCTTAAATAATTCAGCCATATCAATAGTTGTATCTTCATCTAATAATTTCATTTAATCACCCTCAATATAAATATATGAATATCTGTTCATATATTTATATACTAACACATATAAAACAATAAGTAAATAAAAAAGATGCTTTTTATACATCTTTAATTAAATATGGATTATCAATTGTACCTAAACCAGTTACTTTTATTGTATTTACTAGAAAGAAAACAGGTCTAAAACTCTTTATTTCTGTAAGCGGTTGACTACCAACTTGTGAAAGATAAATTATCCCTGCTGATATAGCATTATTCGGTGAATCTAACCCGACAAATGTCATTGTCCATTCATGAACATGACGATATATCCAACTATTACACAATGATTCATCGCAATCAGTTGTTCCAACTCCATTATCATAGGCATAATAATGATCACTCATATACATTAAACCGATTTTAGATGCTTCTGTTGTTTTATTATTACTTTCTTTTTCATATATTTTTTGGGCATATGGTTGGTCACTAAAGGAATTAGTTACTCCTACATTCCAATTTACTTCCGCAATTTTATTTTGCCATTCAGCTGGTATATATTCTCCATTACTCAAAAAGTCTGTATTTAAATAATTTTTTATTGTACTTTTCTCCCAATTACAATTTACACCATCTTCCCCACATTCTTCTTGTGAAGATTTTTCATTCCATTGTTTTTCTCCAATAGATGTATTCTTTATTAGTTTTAAATTACCCTCTTCATTTATTCCTATTATTCGATATAAATATTTATCTTGATCACTTAAACATTGTTCTTTATCACTTGTTCCAAAACAGATATAATTATCTACTTCTAAGCCATGATATCTATATAATTCACTAGTTAAATCAGATACATTTTCTATTGTAGTTATTTTTCCTTTATTTGTTGTTAAACAATCTTCCATAGTGCTTTCATTACATATATTACTTAAGTTTTCTTTTTCATCAAAGTATAAATAACAATAACTACTTTTATTAGTTGTTAGAGATATACTTCCATTTTCTTCTTTTAAGGAATTATTTATCTCAACGCCATTATTATCTATACATTTGCTTTCCTCAATATTTAAATTGTATCCTTTAGGAAAACTATTTCCTTCATATTTTTGATAATTCTTATCTCTACCCACATACATAGCAATCGTTTTATTACTTAATTCTTGTTTTAATACCACTTCATCTAAAACTACTGGATTATGATTACTCTTATATAAATATATTGATAAACTTAAAAACATAACAATTAATATAGCTAATGTAATAATTTTTTTCTTCTTCATATAGCATCTCCTTTTATTTTAATATACCCATATCTTTTTATATAATGTACCAATATTTATTCATAACTTATTTTTCGCTATCTTATAATATATTTTAACTTAATTTTCGTTAAAACTCAATAACTAATTTTAAGTTATGATAATTTTTGTATGTGATTTATATGAATAATTTAAAAATTTTAAGAAAAGAGAAAAAATTGTTACAAAAAGATATAGCAAAGTACTTAAACATGAGTCAAACTGGGTATTCCCAATATGAACTAGAAACAAATGATATTCCTACAACTATACTTAGAGAGTTATCCAAGTTTTATAATGTAAGTATTGATTATCTTTTAGATATTACTAATGTTAGAGATAGATATAGCACTTCAACAATAAAAATAAATAACAATAATAGATTAAGAGAAATTAGAGAAGATAAAGATATGAACCAAACTAAACTAGCTAAAATTATTGGTATGAGTCAGACAGGATATTCTGCTTATGAAATTGGATTATGTGATATCCCAACTAGAGTTTTAAAAAAATTAGCTAATTATTACAATGTTTCTATTGATTATTTATTATATATGACTGATGAGAGAAAAGCTAATACTAAGAACAAAGAATTAATCACAAACTAAAAAATATTGGGACTAACCAATATTTTTTTCAATATAATCTTCTATATCGTTAACATTAATTTCAGTATAATCTTTTTCACATCTCTTCTTAACTTCCACTATACCATCACTAATTTTTTTACCAACAGTAATTCTTAAAGGGATACCAATTAAATCCATATCTTTGAATTTAACTCCTGGTCTTTCATCTCTATTATCAAGAAGTACCTCAATACCTTTATTAGTTAAATTTTGATATAATTCTTCGGATGCTTTTACTTGTGAATCATCTTTTGTATCAATTATAACAATACATACTTTATATGGAGCAATTGAAGATGGTAAAATCATACCAAACTCATCATTGTTTTGTTCTACAATACTAGCAAGTATTCTACCAATACCGATACCATAACAACCCATAACAACAGGTTTTAAAGTATTATTTTCATCAAGATAAGTTAAATCTAATTTAGAAGAATACTTAGTTCCTAATTTAAATATATTACCTACTTCGATTCCTTTTTTAAAATATAATTTACCACCACATTTAGGGCAAATATCTCCTTCAATTACATTGGAAATATCACCAACTATATCATACTCAAAATCTTTAGCATTAGCATTTATATAATGATATCCTTCTTTATTGGCACCACAACAGAAATTATTCATACTAAGTATTTCTCTATCAATTACTTTTTTAGCATTTAAATTAATTGGGCCAGTATATCCTGGGACAGCATTACTTGTAGCAATAAGTTCATCACTTGCAAAATTAATTTCTTTACATCCTAGTAACTTACAAGCTTTTGTTTCATTAAATTCTCTATCTCCTCTTATGAAGAATACTACAAGTTCACCATCAACATTCATAAGTAATGCTTTAACTGTTTTTTTACTATCAATGTTTAAATATTTACTAACCTCTTCAATAGTTTTATAATTTTTAGTTTCAACAAGTTTTAATTCTTGAGTATTTTCTTTTTCTTCATTACTTATTACTTCTGCTACTTCTAAATTAGAGGCATAATCGCATTTATCACATAATACTAAAACATCTTCACCTATATCAGTAACAGCTTGATATTCTTCTGATAAACTACCGCCCATTACACCAGTATCAGCTTTAACTACTTTATATTGAATTCCTAATCTGTCAAAAATATTGTTATACGCTATTCGCATTTTATTATAAGATGCATCTAAACCAACTTCATCTTTATCAAATGAATAAGCATCTTTCATAATAAATTCTCTTACTCTAATTAAACCATATCTTGGTCTTGGCTCATCTCTAAATTTATCGGCCATTTGATAAATAGTAAAAGGTAAATCTTTATAACTTTTAACTAAGTTTTTAGCAGCAATTGTAAATAACTCTTCATGAGTTGGACCTAAAGCATAATGTTTTTGAAAACGATCATCTAATTTAAACATACTACTACCAAGTAATTCTACTCTACCACAAGCTTCATAATATTCACTAGGTATTAAACTTGGCATCAACAATTCTTGAGCCCCAGCTTTATCCATTTCTTCTTTAACAATTTTTTTAATGTTTTCTAAAACTTTTAAACCTAAAGGCAAATACATATAAATACCTGCGCCAACTTTTTTTATCATCCCAGATCTAACTAGTAAATTTCCACTTTTACTTTCTTCATCTTTGGCATCTTCTCTTAAAGTATAAAAGAAACTTCCTTTTAATTTCATAATTTGCCTTCTTTCTTACTAATTAATTATAATCGAAATATGAAAAAAAAGAAAGATTTCTCTTTCCTTTCTAACTATTTTCCATTATTTATGAGGATCAACTAATATTTTAATTGAACTAGATTTACCACTATAAAGTTCTTCATAAGAAGCCCCGACGTCTTCTAAAGTAACAGTTTTACTGATAAATTTATCTACATCAATTTCTTTATTAGCAATCATACTTATACATTTAGCAAATTCTTCTTTAGTATAAGCAATAGCTCCGATAGTTTTAACTTCTTTCATAACAATTGATGTTGTTGCTATATTAATTGGAGTCATTGATACCCCTACTAAAATAACTGTGCCACCACTTCTTACTAAATTTAGAGCACTATTAACTGCTGGGCCATTACCACAACACTCTATCACAATATCATATTTACCAATATTTTTACTCACTTCTTCTTCATTTAGAGCATCTAACCACTCATCTGCTACCCCTAACTTAACTGCAGATTCTCCTCTTTTTGGGTTAGTTTCTGATACTACTACTTTACTTGCGCCACTTTTTTTAGCAAACATAGCAGATACTAAACCAATAATACCACCGCCAACAACTAAGACATTATCACCAACATTAGGATTAGCTAAATTAACTGCATGATAACCTACTGCTGTTGGTTCAACTAAAGCACCTTCTTCAAAAGTCATATTATCAGGTACTTTTAAAACCATATCACTACGTACTTTTAACATTGGAGCAAGACCACCAGAATTATCTAAAGATAGGCCACTAGCATGAGTCCATGTATCAGCACAATAATGAATATTGCCTTTTGCACAAGCATCACAATGGCCACAAGGAGAAATAGGTAAGGCTGTAACTTTATCGCCTACTTTTAAATCTTCTCTACCGCCATTATCAATAACTGTACCACAATATTCATGTCCCATAATTAAACCTACTGGACCACCTAATTCCCAATAATGAATATCGGAACCACATATACCAGTTTTTTTAACATCAATTAAAACTTTACCTTCTTCTGGTTCTAATTCAGGAACTTCTTTTATTTCAAATTCTTTAGCACCTTTTATTGCTACACTTTTCATAAATTATCCTCCATACCTTTCAATGTTATTATACCATTTACTAGTAATTTTATAAATTGAATTGCCATTTACTTGACACAGAGTTTTCTATTAATCGAATTTATAATATAGTAATAAATCTTGATTTGATTCATTATTAACATACTTATCTATGACTTTATCTTTATTTATTTCACCACTAAAATATTCTTGTATTTCCTCTTCTGATAAGACACTATCAAAAATAAGCAAATTACTAAAAGTAGTAAAGGAATAATCATGTGGAAAAGCTGGCACAATTTTTCTATCATCATAAGACATATGTTTTGAATATGTTCCTAAATAAATTGGCAAATCGGTTACACCCAAAGCTTCACTTGTTATTTGTTCACTAATATTTTTATTACCATTTACATAAAGAATGGCATTTTTATTGTCATAAATCAGAATAAGGTCATACCATTTATCTGTTTCTACATTTGAAGAAAATTTAGAATGTAGTTGTGATATATTTTCGTTAAATATTTCTAAATAAGGAATTAAATCTGACCCCATTGCTAATACTAAACCATTTCTCTCTCCACTAAATCCAATATTTCCAAATGATGCTTGATAATCGTTTCTGAATTTGTTCCATTTCAGTCTTATAACAATACTTATTGTATTATGAAAATTATATCCAGATAACCCACAATCTACATAGCCGAGTTTATCATCGTTACTAGTTGTTAAACCTTCATTGTTCCATAAAGCAGCAAAACTTATTCCATTATTTCCATTGCCACTTAAATCTTCTACAAAACCACTTACTTTATCAAAATATAAATAACAATAAACTGACTTATTACTTCTTACTCCTACTTTGTTATCTTCTGTATATAAGACATTTTCTATTTCTACTCCATCTTTATCTATGCATTTACTTTGATTTATATTTAATTGATAACCTTTTGGAAATGAATTGCCATCATACTCTTCATAACCATCATCTGTTTCAGTATACATAGCAAATGTTTTATTATTTATTTCTTGTTTTAGTATGACATCATCTAGCTTCACTTCTTGTTTGGGTTTTGCTACAATGACACTGGTTAGTATTATTCCTACCAAAATTATTATTAATAAATATTTCTTGTTAATTATTCTCATAAAATATCATTCCTTTATTTTATAAAATAATTATATATTACCCCCCCCGGTGTCAAGTTGTTATCAAAAAAATGTTGTTAACTTACGGTAAAAATTTTTAATTTATTAATTCAAAGATTTTAAATAAAATTTTAGACAAAAATTTGAATAGTTTATTTGATATTTGATACAAGTTATTCCAAATAATTGGTATAATATATTTATGTACAGGTAATCATGATAGACAAAACATTTCAAGAAGTAGCAAATAATATTAAAAATGCAATAGCCAATACACGATTTGAAATTATGAGTGATGCAAATAAAAAATTGGTTAACTTATATTATAATATTGGTAAAACTTTAGAAGAAAATAGTAATTGGGGTAATAAATTTATTGATAATGTCGCAATAGAATTAAAAATATCTTTTCCTAATTTAAAAGGTTTTTCGGTTCGTAATTTAAAATATATGAAATCTTTTTATAATGAATATAAAGAAGATAAGGAATTTGTGCAATTGGTTGCACAATTACCTTGGAAACATAATATTACTTTAATGCAAAAAGTAAAAGATAAAGAAATTAGTAAATGGTATATGAACAGATGCCTTGAAGAAGGATGGTCAGATAGTATTTTAGTTTACCAAATTGATACTAATTTATATAGCAGACAAGAAAAAGCAACAAAGCACAACAATTTTAATGTCACACTGAAAAAAAATAGTGACCTTGCAAATAATATTATGAAAGAACCTTATATATTCGATTTAGTAGAACTAACAGAAGATTATAAAGAGAAAGAATTGGAAGATAAAATGTTAGAAAAGCTAAAAAATGTTTTGTTAGAATTAGGAGCAGGTTTTTCATTTGTCGGTAGTCAGTACAAAATAACTATTGATAATCAAGACTTTTATATTGATTTGCTTTTTTACCATATAAAATTAAAATGTTACATAGCAGTAGAACTTAAAGCAACAGAATTTAAAACAGAATTTGCTAGTAAAATGGGTTTTTATTTAACAGCACTAGATGAAGAAATTAAAGATGAAAATGATAACCCCTCAATTGGACTTATATTATGTCAAAATAAAAGTGATAAAATTGTGGATTATACCTTAAAATTTATAAACAAACCAGTAGGTGTAAGTGAATATAAAATATTTGATAAATTATCAAAAGAAATACAAAATAAATTGCCAAATCCAAGTGATATAAGTAATCATTTGGATATTCGGGATTAAAGGCAAAAAATTGTTGTTAACTTCTAACAAATAGGTTATAATTTATTTAGGGACGCGTATGAATTACGCCGTCTTTATTCAAGCTCGACGCTATCCTAGCATTACTGCAACGGATGCGTCTCTTTTTATTAATAGGTACATTAAGTACATTAACAAAAAAATAATGAGAATCAAAATCCTTATCAAGTTTCTTGACTTCATTTTATCACCATCCCTCCGATTATTTTACCAAAACCCCCAGAAAAATGAGTGACG
>CANQZN010000037.1 GCA_947628365.1 uncultured Bacilli bacterium
AATAGCGTAGTGTGTTACCATTTCGGAAAAATGGTTTTATTAAAGCCGAGCATTTGAAATTTGCTCGGCTTTTTATATGTCTATATCTTTATCATCTTTATAGTCATAATTATTAGAATAAAGATAGTCATTAATTTCATTTTCTTTGGAAGTATTGTCAGCAATATCGCGTAAATCTTCGTTATCATATATTTATATTAAGAAATTTTTTTAGTTGCTTTTTCTAGTTCTTTACTCTAATTATTTATCTTTTATTAAATAATAAAAAACTAACATTTCTGTTAGCATTTATTACTCTCGAAATCTCAAAAGTTCGAGTTTCCTATCATATTGGAGGGCCTAGTCGGATTTGAACCAACGATCAGGGAGTTGCAGTCCCACGCCTTAGCCACTTGGCTATAGACCCATTTTCTTGTAACGATATTATTTTACACTAATAATTATTATAAGTCAATTGAAGTCTTAAAATAATCTATTAAATTATATGTAAGTATTTTTAAAAAAGTTAGCTCAAATTGAACTAACTTTCAAAATTTATTAAATTACCATCTTTCATTATTGTAACCATTCCATCTTTAGTTTCGGCTTTCACAGTTAAATCTTTAGTTCCAATCATAAAATCTACATGATTACTAGATTGATTTAAACCCATTTCTTGTAACTCATCTTTTGTATAATTATTTGCATTTTTTAAACACTCATTAAAACCACTACCTAAAGCTAAATGAGATGCAGCATTTTCATCTAACAGAGTTGATTTAAAAACTAAGTTAGTTAAAGATATTGGTGAATTATAATTAACTAAAGCAACTTCACCAAGGTAACATGTGTTTTTATCTGACTCAATAATTTCTTTTAAAATATCTTTTCCTTTTTTAGCATCATAATCAACAACTTTACCATCTTTAAATTTTAAATAGAAATCTTTAATTTCTAAACCATTATAAATTAATTCTTTAGAACTATATACTATGCCATTAGTTTTATTATATATTGGGGATGTAAATACTTCATAACTTGGCATATTGACTATATATTTACCATTAGATGCTCCGTTCCATAAAGCATCTTTAGAAATTCCTACTTCTAAATCTGTTCCTAAAGAATTAGTATAGTGAAGTTTAGTTATTTGCATACTATTTAATTTTTCTTGTATTTTAGTTTGTTCGGTTAAAAACTTATTCCAAGTAGTAATTGGATCTTTTTCATTTAACATACAAATTTTTGCTAAAATGCTCCAAAATTCTTCCACTGGGTTATCGCTATCTGGAAAAATATCTTTAGCCCAAAATTCATTTGGAACACAAGCAATACACCAAGGTAAGTCACCTTTCATTTGGGCATCACGATAATATGGCTTGGTATCTCTTCTTTTTTTAGACGCAATAGCCATTTTAGCGGGATCAATATCACTCATTAAATTGGGAAATTCACTCACTAGCATTAAAAAGGCACCATTCTTTTTTGCATATTTATCCCAGATACTACAATCAAATAATGGATTATTTTCAATTTCTTTATTTGTAGAGTTTAGTAATATATCATGTTCTTCATAAGAATCAATCATATCTAAATATATGTCGTTTAAGCCTAAATTTGTAGCAAAGGAAACAATTTTCTCTACAAAACTACTACATAATTTATCATAACTTATAAAAAGAGGAGTATTTTTAGATACCTTTAAACATCCTTTTAATAATAATTCAATATATTTTTCTTCCATCTATTATCACCTTTATCATTATATTATTATTTATTATTTTTAGCAAATCATACCTATATATTATTAATGTCCGGTAACTATTATGTCCTGTTTATGATATAATAAAAGGAGATGAGAGAAATGAATGATTTAACAATTTTTTATCAGACTATTATTAAACCAATAGAAAAAAAGTATAATACTTATTACCTATTATACTCTTTTATTCATTTAAATTATTTTAAAAATAAATATACTTTTTATAATAAATTATTAACAAGTTATTACTCACTTATAATAAATCTATTTGATTCTAATTAAATATTCTTTATTACGAATAACTATTGATAAGAAAACACTGTTAGAATCATTAATAATTTTATCAACTTCTAAAACTAATTTATCTTTTAAATTACTTGGGGTTACATTATTAACTGTAGTATATTTTATTTGATCATTATCATCATAATATCTTATTTTAGCAAAGTTATCTATAAACTTATTTATTCCAGATGTTCTACTATAAAATGGAATAGTTTCATCTAATGTAAATTCATAGTCCATGACTATTAAAGTTTTATTATTTAACATATAATTAATATTTACTTGATTTTTATAAGTTTCACATTCTTCATTAATGCAATATTCATAATCATAAACATATTTATCAGTAAATAAAGCATTATTTATTTTGAAAGTACTTTTTCCTAAATTAGAACTTACTAATGATACCGCTGTACCTTGTGAATACTCTCCTTCAATATTAACATCACTTATTACTATTGGTGAAATAGTTACTGTATCATATTTACCAACTAATTTTCCTTTTTGCATTGCTTGACCATTATGAACTTTTAACTTATAATTTCTTTTAATTTGCTTACTTGTAAGTTCATATACTAATGAATATGTTTGTTTTGATTCACCTGTAATTCTTGTACCAGTATTAGCATAATCAATAAAATAAGCACTCATATCCATCTTTGGATATAAATAAGTATCTCCTACGATTAATCTAAAGTTATTATAATCTATAGTAGATGCTTCTTTATTTTTATTCTCAACATTAATTCTAACTACTAAAAAGTAAGAACCTTTTTTTATTGTATCACCTTTATAGTCAATACTGGTTAAAATACTATCTTCAAATGTATAGTTAAGTTGATTAACTAAAAATATATCTCCTTGATTATAGTGTCTATTAACAATTTCTGGGAATGCTTTATAAATTGTATATAATACAAAAACTAATAAAATTGAACATATAACTATAAATATTGCTCTATTTTCTTTAACATAATAAACAAATTCACGAAAAAATCTTCTTATATTTCTTAATAATTTAACACCATCATGTTTAAAGGTAATTTCAATTTCTTCATCATCTTGGGCAGTAATTTCTAACTCTTTAATATCAGCTTCAAAATTAAGTTTTTTGGCATTAAAGCCTAGGAAATTAAAGATAAAGAATATAACCGCAACTATACCTGGTGCCATCACAATTAACGATATATCACGATATGCTCTAGTAGCTTCGGCAGTAAGAATAGTTTCTACCATAGATACCATGACATTTTTAATATACATTAAGAAAATAAATAATATTACATAATAAGCTAAACTAATTAAATAACCTTTAAATGGTTTCTTTTTATAAATAAATAACCAAAGTATTCCCCCAATACCTGCAATTACTAAGACTAAGTATAAGACTACAAATGGGGAAATATAATTACTATAAAATCCTTCATAGAAATTTCCGGAATAATCACTAGCAATATATTCATTAAAGAAATTAACAATATTGTATGTACGATATATTAAATAACCACTTAAGCCAGCTAATGCTAAATTAAGTATTTTAAAATATTTAATTAAAAATGCATAAGGTTTTCTAAATACCATAACTAGTCTCTCCTACTTTAATAATTTTATCAAATTATTAGTAAAAAGTAAATTTAATTACGGGCTATAAATAAAAAAACTAGATAAAAGTAGATAAAATTATGGTATCTAGTTTATAAATTATTTTTTATTAACAAGTAATTGTCCTGGTAATAGGTATATTGTTTTATTTTCTTCTAAAAATTTATCTTTATTACTATTAAATACTTTAACTACTTCATCAATTGTATCCCCTTCAGCTGTTATATAATATGAATAACCATTTTTGGGAATTAATATTTGTTCATTTGGGTAAATATAATCATCCATATTAAGTCCATTTAAACTTGCTAGTAATTCAGGATTAATATTATATCTTCTAGCAATACCATAAAGACTATCACCTTTTTCAACTATATAATAATTAAAATAATCTTTAGTTTCTGTTGGAACAATTAACTCCATATCTGCTCTTAAATTATCAGTAAAGTAAAGATTATTTAAATCTTGTAATATTTTTACTGTTGTATTATATTTTTTAGCCACACTTTCTAAAGTATCATTTTTTCCTAATCTATATCTTTCAAACATTTGTAATCCACCTCTAATATAAGGTATGAAAAAAATACAAATGTGTTATTTAAAAATATATATCACATTTGTATTATTAAAATTCCATTCAAAGTTACTTAAAAGCAATCTTTCGCCATTAAAATTATCATAACAATATAAATCTTCATTAACTAAATAATATACTTTATCTTCATCTATTTTAATAATCTTAGTAACATCTTGATCAGTTACTTTAATTTTTATATCATTAATATAAACATAAAGTTTTTTATCTTCTAAAATATAATTTAAATGATATTTTTGCTCAAATACTAAATTATTATTAGTTATTTCATGAAATGTTTTATTAACTAATTTATTGTCTTTAAGTATTTGGTATGGCACTTCTTCTATTTTTTCTTTTTTAATATTAATTGCATATTCTTTTTCTTCTTTTTTATCAAGTAAATAAACTTTATTTTTATAGTCTCCTAAGAAAATACTATTAAAAGAGATATTTACATCTGTTTCAATTTCTTTAACTTTACCATTTTTAATATTTATTAAATAAAACTTATTAAAATAATAATTTTGATTATAATCAGCCACCAATAAATAGTTATTTATTTGATAAACTAGATCTAAAAGATAAATATCTTTGGAAAATAACTTTATTTCTTTATTTTCCTTATTTAACAAATAGAATCCACGATAATTAAATATTAAATAATTTAAGTTATTTAAGTTATGAATAGTAATTTTATTATAAGTTTTATTTTCATCTACTACATTTGGGTATTGAAATTCCAAATCATGGTTATTTGCTAAATTATATGAATACATATCCTCTTCATTTTGACATAATGGATAAAAATCAATTCTTTTACTATTCGGTAAAATACATACTTCATTATCACTTTGCGTTAAAGTTATATCATCAATTAATTTACGAGCACTTATATATTTATGATTAATAATAAAGGGATATATTTTATTATCGTAAGTGATCGTGAACTTATAATATTTATTTTTACTATCATATGCTTCTTTTACACTAAAATCTTTTACTTTATATTGTTTTTCGTAAGTAGTTGGTTTAAAAATCATGAAGAGAAAAAAAGAAAACAAAATAATTAAACCTAAACTTAAAGTTAGAATTTTAATATTATTTGTTTTCATTGGCATACTTTTTCTTAGCTTTCATCATAAATTCAGATATTGTTGTTTCGATTTCATCTAAGCCTTTTTTAGATAAATTTGTTAAAATAACTTTCTCTTTAACTGTATCTATTGTTATTTTACCCCATATTAATCCTTTAAATATTTCCATATCATTATATAAATCAGGCGTTATAGAGTACAAAAAACTTCCCCATAATAATTTTTTATGCGCTAGTAAAATTCTTTTATTTGTAAGGGCAAATACAAAAGTACTTAATATTTCTGTAAATTTATCATTTTTTTGGGCACCAAAAGCAAATAATACTTCTTCATCAGGATTTAAATATTCTTCAATTACTTTAGAATGGCTTTTGATTCTCCAAGCAATTCCACCAGGATATTTTCTTTTAAATTCTAAAGCTTTATCATAAACTTTACCCATAAATAACCACCTAGATATATTTTATAATGATTTTAATAAATTAGCAAATATTACTTATTTTTACTACTATACCAAATTAAATGATCAAAACCGTTTCTACTAATTCTTTCGCCATTTAACTTTTCGGCCTCATTTAATATTTCGTTTATTGCATTCTGATAGTCTTGATAGTATTTTTTAATTTCTTCCCAACTTTTTAAATCTTTAAGTTCTTTTTTTTCAAAATTAATACCATATCTTTTAGCGTATTTTTCTAAATTATTATTAACTACTCTATCAAAAATAGAATATAAATCAGCATCATCTGTATTACAAAAAAGAGTAAAACTCATATAATGACAAAATTTTGTAGCCAAAGATAAGTAATGGTCAGATTTTTCTGGGCAAAAGTATTTAATTATTTCACAATGTTTTTGGCTTTTTAATGTTTCAATTAACACATCATAATTTAGTTTAGCAATTTCAGAAGATATTGTATTTATGTTATCTAAAGATCCACGCGTACTATTCTCAGAGTTTACTTTTCTTATAATTGTATTTAATAAGTATGGATATAAACTTTCATCATCTTTACATTTTCTTAATGCCTTTATGTAGTAAATAGAAGAATATTTATATTTTTTATCTTCATCAGTTTTTTTGCTATTTTTCTCTTTTTCTTTTTTTATATCATCTAAAATTTCTTTGGAAATATCTTTATTTATATACTCCTCATAATCAACAAATTGAGGATAATCAGGATTATATCTCAACATAGTTTCAACTTTTTGGACATTTTTTATTGTTAATTTAATCATTGTCTTATCTTCTTCAAATTCTAAATCAAAATCTGTATAATTTAATTCTTTTTCTAATTGTTCTTTAATACTCATATCTTACTCCTTAAACTATTTTCATTATAACATAATACTTATATAATTTAAAAAACTATCCATATTAATATTAGGTGATTAAATTTGGAAACTATTATTCGAGCAGTAACTATGTTTATAGTATTATTTATTATTGTTAAAATACTTGGTAAAAAGCAAATTAAAAATTTAACTTTATACGATTATGTTTTAAGCATAACAATGGGATCCATTGCCGCCGATAGTATTGTTAGCTTAGATACTCCCCTAAAAGATGGTATTTTAGCTCTAGTAGTATTTGGTATTATTGGCTATGTAACATCACTTATATCTTATCATAGTCATACAGTTGAGGAAGTAATGGATGGCGAGCCACTTATTTTATTTGAAAATAATAATTTTAATTATGCTAATTTAGAAAGTGCTAAACTCAGTGTTACCAAACTTTTAGAAAATTGTCGTTTAAAAGGTTGCTTTGATATAAATGAATTAGATTGTGCTGTTTTAGAGCCTTCTGGTGATATTTCTATTTTATTAAAAGGTAATTCCCAACCCGTAACAAGTAATGATTTAAAAAATAATATTCAAAAAAATAGGAAAAAGCAAACTTTAAATTATTCCTTAGTAGTTGATGGTATTCTAAATAGAGATGAACTTAAAAAGGCTAAAAAGACAATTACTTGGTTTAAAACATATTTAAAAGATAACAAATTAAAATTAGAAAATATAACTCTGTTAACTATCGATAAAAATAATAAAGTTACTTTATTTAGTAAGTGATTCTTTTTGAATTGCCTTAACTGCTAAAAACATATCGCCAACTTTAATAATATTACTCAATTTATTTTTAATAATATCTAATTCATTATCATTTGGATCACTTAATATCATAGTGTTACCTTGGAATAAATAAACTTGACCAATTTCCAAACTTTTGATAATATTTTTAAATTCTTCTTCTCTATTACCAATCATAATAGCAGGTATGGTCCCACTGTTATCTTCAATATTTAGGGCAACAATAATACCTTGTTTAAATTCTAATCTCTTTATTCCTTTAATTCTTGCTTTAATAGTGATATTTTTTATTTCATCAACAATATCATCAATATTTGAAATATATTCATTTGAGTCAATTTTTGTCTCAATACTTTTTAATTTCATATTTACACTCATTATATTTTACTCCTTATTTATTGTTATAATTTTTCATCTTTTTTATATTCCTGAGCATTATCCCAGTTTTCATTATTTTTAATATTATTTAAGTTTTCAACGTAGCCTGGTATACCAGTTAAAAACAAAGTTTCTTCAATATTTTTCCATTCATCTTCTGATATTAAAACAGCATTTTTACCATTATTATTAACAATTGTAATTGGTTTAAAACCAACACTAACATCATTAACTAATTGAAACAAATTTGCTTTAGCATTGGTTATATTTATAACACTCATAGCTTTCACCCCTTAATCAAATTATAACGTACCTTTTTACATACGTCAAAGTTTATTACATTTATTATTACTATATATTAAATTTATTTTTTTTAGTATATAAAAACTCGAACTATCAAGCCCAAGTTTAATATTCATTTGGTGGAGTAGAGGAGAATTGAACTCCTGTCCAATATAACCTATTAAACAATATCTACAAGTTTAGTTGGAATTTATTTTATTATATAGACAACTCCAACACATTTTCTATATAACAAGATTAATTAATTATTCATTATTTTACATTAATCAAATAAAATAATATATCTTATATTAATTACCCTTATATAAACTCTATAAGCAAAGAATATATAAAGTCTCCTACGCTATATTAAGCGTATACTGGAGCAAAACTATAATTAGTTTCGTTATTTATTTTTTTGGTGCATTTAAGGTATGCCTACCACTTGCAATCATTTCTAGTATTACATGTCGAAACCTAACTACCCCGTAATTACATTATATCATATTTTTTGCTCAAAGTCCAATTCCAAGGACTTTTTGACCGGTAATAAATTAGAAAAAATGTTGAAAACCTAATAGTTTTCAACAAATTGAAATCGTAGACTCAGCATTTAAATCTAAATCAGCAAAATCTTTCTTTAAATATAATGGATATGCTGCTGCTCCAATCATCGCTGCATTATCAGTACAATAGATAAATTCAGGTAAATTTAGTTTTGCTCCATTTTTTAGACAAACTTTATTAATTTCTTCTCTTAAATATTTATTGGCAGATACACCACCAGCAATAATAATATTTTTGATATTAGTATTTTTTAAAGCCATATCTAACTTTCTTGTTAATTCTTCTACAGCAGTATATTGAAATGAACAAGCCAAATCTTCTTTATTGATTATATTACCTCTTTGTTCTTCATTATGAACTAAATTAATAACACTACTTTTTAAACCACTATAACTAAAATTATATGAATCATCATTAACCGGTTTAGGTAATTTATAAGTAGGTTTTCCATTTAAGGCTAATTTTTCAATATTAGGGCCACCTGGATATTTTAAACCTATAACTCTAGCTACTTTATCAAATGCTTCGCCAATGGCGTCATCTTGAGTTTCACCCATTAATTCAAATTCATAATCACCAGTCATTTTGATAAGTTCTGTATGTCCACCACTTATAATTAATGCAAGACATGGAAAATGTAGGTTATCATTTATTTTATTGGCATAGATATGACCAATTAAATGATTAACTTTAATTAAAGGTTTATTATAGACATAAGATAAAACTTTAGCAAATTCAATACCTACAAGTAGAGAACCTAACAGACCAGGGGCATATGTTACAGCAATGGCATCAACATCTTCAACACCCATTTTTGCTTTTCTTAAAGTTTCTTCTAAAACCATTGTTATATTTTCTGTATGCATACGAGAGGCTATTTCTGGCACTACTCCACCAAATTCAGCATGAGTATCCATTTGGGTTAAAATTGTTAAAGCAACTACTTCATTACCATTTTTTACTATAGCAATACTTGTTTCATCACAAGACGATTCAATACTTAATATGTATACATCTTTCATTTAACTACCTTCTTCATTACATATGCATCAATACCATTATAATATTTTTTACGAATATTAATTGTTTCAAAAGCAAACTTTTTATATAAATTAATTGCCTTATCATTATTACTGGCAACCTCTAATAAAATTACATCACCAGTTTTTGTAAAATACTCTAAAAAGTAATTTAAGATATTCGTGGCAATATGTTTATGTCTTTTACTTTCATCTACTATTATAAATTCTATTTCGTAACAATCAATATTTTTGAAAACTATTAAAAAGCCATCTACAGTTTCATTATCTTCATTAACTAGAACAATATATTTATCGTTTTTAAGATAACTATCTAAATCATATGTCTTAGCAAATAATGGCATAAAACTAGTACCTAAAAGTTTAATACTATTTAGATCTTTTACACTAGAAGTTCTAATCATTTTTCCACACTTAATTTTTTGATATAAATTGGATTAACTTGATGCGGATTGATTGGCTTTTTTTCTAATGCATATTTAATTATTTTATCATAATAAAGTTCACTATCAATAGAAACTTCATTTTTAGAAGAAAACAATACAAATTCTGAATTAGAAAGATACTTATATTCTTCTTTTAAACTCATATTTTCATTAAAATTACCAACATAGTAACCATTGTTATCACTAAAAGCTACTAAGTGATTAGGACTACTTATTGCTAAACACTCTAAGGATGTAACAGTTCTTATAGGAATATTTAAGGTATAAGCTAGCGTTTTAGCAATAGTAACTCCTAAACGAACTCCCGTAAAAGATCCTGGACCATTAACTACAATAATTGAAGATAATTTATTATCCCCAATTACTTTTTTAATTGTAGGCATAATAATCCTACTATTTTCTTTTTTTTCTTTAATAATTTCTTTTGCAATAATTAAATTATCGTATAAAATAATTGCCACATCATTTAAATGAGTGTCTATAAATAAATTCATTTTACCCCCTATAAGATGGATTCACAGATTTCCTCATATACTGTACCATATGGTTTAAAAATAAAACTTCTTGTATTTTCATCAATTATTTTAATTATTATTTCTAACCTTTCTTCTGGTAATTCATCTTTTATCATTTCTGACCATTCAATAATGGTTACGCCACCTTTTTTAAAATAGTCTTTAATACCTATATCTTCCTCAACTTCATCTAGGCGATAAACATCCATATGATATAAAGGAAGTTCACCATTGTTATATTCTTTAATTATATTAAATGTTGGACTAGTTATATTTTCATCAATACCTAAAGCTTTAGCAAAACCTTTGACAAAAACAGTTTTACCACTGCCAAGTTCGCCATCTAAGCAAATAACCATATTAGGAAATTTTTCACTTTCAATGTTTTCTGCTAATGTTAGAGTATCTTCAATATCCCTAGAAATATATTTAAAATCCATTTGTTATCACCATAATTATTATAAGATAGAAAGTATTATTAATACAAGTAAATTGATAACATTTAACATAATTAAACATTATAATAAATTTTTTGATTTTAAAGCAAAAAAAAACTGGCAACTACCTATTTTCGCATTCACTATCTTCGGCGTATTAGTGCTTAACTTCTCTGTTCGGGATGGGAAGAGGTGTGTCCACTAAGCTATCGTCACCAATAAAGGA
>CANQZN010000038.1 GCA_947628365.1 uncultured Bacilli bacterium
GTATTATTACGGAAATAACGGTTACTATGGTGGTAACTACGCTAGTACTCCTTGTTATGGCGGTGGTAACTATGCAGGATATACAAGTGGTTATGGTATAGGCGCTGCTATATGGATTGTTTTATTCATCTTATTAGTTATAATTATTGGGGCTGGTTGGTTTACTGGTAATAATAACAACAATTACAATAATTAAGGAGTTTAATCTCCTTTTTTATTTGTCTTATTATCTTCTTCAACTCTCTTAATATAATTTAATATTTTATTTTGATTTTGTAATATTTTTTCCATATGATCATGTAATTCTTCTAAAATAAGTTCACTTTTTAAATCAGTACGATAATCATTTTTATTTCTAATTGTATCTTTCTTAGATTGTCTATTTTGACTCATCATAATTATTGGAGCTTGTAAAGCTGCAATACAAGATAAAACCAAATTTAATAAAATATAGGGATAAGGATCAATAGCGTTAATTAAAACAATACCATTAATAACTATCCAAATAATTAAAAATAAACAAAATAAAATAATAAATGTCCAACTACCAGCAATCGCACTAATTTTATCAGCAACTTTATCACCAAAAGTCATTTTAGCGTCTATTTCTTTATCAACATCTACAGTAATCGGGTTATCTACTAACATATCGATTATTTCTTCTTCATCTTTTTCCCCTAAATCTTGATTTAATAACATTTTTACTATTTCTCTTTTTCTTTTTTCCATATAACATACCTTCTTAAAATTAATTATACTACAATTTTTAAAAATATTTGCAATTAATTAAAAAGAACTTAAAATTTAAGCCCTTTCAATAAATGAATCAAATATCTTGCCATTAGTGGCTTTAAAAACAAACTAAAATAATTAAAATTATAATATCTAATAACATCCTTCTATTTAATATTACTTTTACACTTTTTTAACATCCATAAAAATTTTTCGTTTAATTTAAAAATTTTAAGTTTGCCAATATTACCTTATAATCATTATCATCTAATTTATCTTTTAAAACAATTATTCTATTATAATCATCTTTATCAATTTTAATAATTTCATCAGAAATTAAAGCATTTAATAAATTATAAAATTTTTTACGACTATTATCGGTAATATAACCAAATTTAGCATTTTTATTTAAATTAAAATTAATAATCGAATTAGTCTCTTCACCATTAAGAATAGCGAATAATATTTTCGGACCAACAGCCATTTTTAAATTTTGATATTCACTTGCAACCTCAATAATTGTATTAACCATGTCTTTAAAATTATGCCCACAATATAAAACATTATCAATATTTACATCATCGTCATAAAAATTAAGCATAATTTCTTCTTTATCTTGAGTATAATTATAATCTAGCATATAAAATGAACAACCACTTCCATCAGCTTTATAATTCGAGCACCCAAGTATTCTTCTTTCATCACCATTTTTATTTTTTAATGGTTTAACTATTAAATACCCATCTTCACATTTAGGGCATTTAGAAATAGCTAATTTACCACCTTTTAAATCATTGGTAATAAAACCACAGACTTCCGGATCATTTGAACAAACCCATATTTTTTTAGATACTTTAAAATTAGAATTAATTCTTTTTTGCATTGGATAACCACAATAAGGGCATTTAATAATATAATCTACCGTTTTTAATGGTTGTAATTCTTCACCATCTAAATAGATATCCGGATAATTTTCTTTTATCTCTAAAATAAATTTTGATGGTTTATATTTAGGAGTAATAATAAAAACTCGATTTTTAGTTCTCGTTAACGCTACATAAAATAATCTTCTCTCTTCTGCAAAATCATAATTTTCATCATCTTTAATAACTAATTTCATTACGGGATCATCAACTATTTTGGAAGGAAAACCTAAAATAGCATCCTTGCCATTCATTATAATTACATTGTCATAACCTAATCCTTTAGAAGAATGGGCCGTTAAATAAGTAATTTGCAAGTTCGGATACTTAACAGATTGAATATTATTGTTATTAGTATAAATAAAATACTTCGGATATTTTCCTAAAAAATAGCCTTCAAAACCATAACGACCTACAATTAAGATTTTTTGTTTATCCCCATTTTGTTTAACGATATAAGTTAATGATTTTTGAATTGCTTTAATCATTCTTTCTAAAGATGTTTCATTATATTCATTTTTTTCATTACTATCATCATAAGACATTAAAACAAGAGGATATTTAATTCTTTTATTTGATTTAAGACTCTTTTTAATTTGGCTATCATTAGCCATCACAAAACTACCAGCAATATCAATTAATTCTTGGGAATTACGATAAGTATTTGTAATTTTTAATATATTCGCATATCCCATAATTTCTTCAAAACGTGTAAATAATTCTAATTTAGCCCCACTAAATCTAAATATAGATTGCCAGTCATCACCAACTGCAATAATTTTTGCATTAGAACATTTGGCAAGTTTTTCACATAAATCAAATCTTTGCATAGAAATATCTTGATATTCATCAATAAATATATAATCATAAGGCAACATTTCACCATTTTTAATTTTACTATCTAATATATTCGCTGCATTATTGATCATATCTTCAAAATCAATACTATTAGTATTTTTTAATTCGGCCATATAAGCCATATAACATTGATAACAAATATTAATAAATAATTTAGTTCTTTCATCTTTAATTGCAATATTCCATTCATCAAATTTAGAAGGTGAAAAATTATTGGTTTTAAATCTAGAAATAAAAACACAAACTAATTGAATAAATTTATTAAAATATTTATCTTCAACATTTTCAATAATGGCCTTATATATTTCTTTAGAATTTTTTGGTTCAAATGAAATACCGGCTTTAACTAATTCTTCTTTTAAATGAGTTAAAGTATCTTTACCATCTAAATATTTAGAAAAGGTATAAATAAGGTTCGTATGATGTTTACGATGTAGTAAAATTTTATCATTAATATGTTTTTTATATTCTGTTAATTCTTCTTCGGAAAAGCGATTATTTTTGCCATCTTCAGAAATACCAAAGTGTTCTAAATAAATTTCTTTATCGTATTGTCTAATTAAAAAATCGGGACAATAAGGTTTAGTAGTATTATCAAACCCATATTTATAGATAGATTCATATTCATATTGTATACCATTAATAAACAGAAAGTTAGCAATCCGGCATTCTTCGACACTTCTTACTTTTTCATTTAGTATAGTTGTTTTACTTTTAGTTAATTTATCTTGATATTGATTTAAAACACTCGCTAAATCACTTTTTAAAGTTGTGCATTCATTTTTACTAAGTTCATTAAATAAAACGTCTAAACTATCATCATCAAATGGTATTTGTAAGTAACTAGCAAAAAATAGTAGAATTTTTTTGATAAAAGATTCATCATTAAGATTTTTAATTAAAAAGTTTTTGATTGTAACAAACATAAAATCAGTAGTGGCTATTTTATGCTTTTGCTCTTCAGAATCCGCAATAATGGTGTTGGCTATGGAATGAAAAGTTGAAATTTTTACAGGCAAGCCTAGTCTTTTACAACGGTCTTGAAGTTCTTTAGTAGCTTTATTAGTAAATGAAACAATAAGAATTTTTTCCGGATTAACATTTTTCTTATCAATTAAATATTTAACTTTCGCTTCAATAGTGGTTGTTTTACCGGCACCGGCACCCGCAATAACTAAAGTATAATCCTCATCTGCTAAAACTACTTCCCGTTGTTCATTATCTAATTTAATATTGGGGTCATCTTTTATTAAAATATTATCTAAATATTCTTTTTCGCTTATAAGATGATTTTTAATAAATTGAGTATTGTAATTATTTATGGTATCTATAGTATTGGAATAAAAATTAAGTAAGTTTTTTAAAGCGTTATAATCAGTATGATTATTTTTACACCAAGAGTATAAGACATTTTCATCATCTAACATATGTAATTTTTCATATATTTCTTTATTAGCATTATAAAACGGAAGATAATCTTTTTTAGAAATATAGGCGTCATTCATTAAAAGTTTATTAATATTATTTTGATATTCTTCTAAACTTTTATATTCTAAAACATCGTTTTTATTTCCTAAAAAAATCATATCTATCCACCACTTAAAATTATAACACGTAAGTTCCAATAGAAAAAGCCTTGAAGGCTTAATTTTGCATTAATATTTGGTTGTCTTTAATTAATTCATAATTAATTAACTTAATACCATCTAAGTTTTCTTTATACATATTGATACCGGTTATTCGACTATTATCATAAGTTTTATAATAATAAATACCTTTATCTTGATTACAACAAGAAGAATATATTGTTATTTCATACTTATCTTCTCCCATATGAACACATCCTCTTTGTTGATATACAGACCCTAAAATATGGAAAAATTGACTAACACTACTAATTTCATCATCACTTGATAAAGAATTAACTTTAGTAAATACTGCTTTAACAAAACGGGACATAGAAGATAAATCACCAGGAATACCTAAACCACCCATACCTCTACTATAAGCATGTAAATCTAATTTAGAAGATAAAGTATTTTTAGGCTCTTCAATAGATAAATGCATATAATTATTTAAATTAAATAATTGCATATCAAAAGTTGGGTTATTTGTAAGAATACCTACTGGATTATCATAAACTTTTAGACCATCTTTAACACTTTCTACTGTAATTGACTCATTTTTATCTGCAATAATCCAATGAAGAGGGGAAGCAGGTAATTCATCGCTAAAATTAATATTAGCAATATTAATATTATTTAGTAATTCTCTTACCTCTTTAATATCAGCACATCGAGATAAAATGTAAGGAATAAATTCAAATGGAGCGACATTTTCTTTATCGCTTACCTCTTCATGATAATAAGCATTACCAGGAAAATTTAAACCAGCCATACCTAAGCCTTTTTCATTAACAGCATCATAATATAAAGGATAATCATTACTTACAAAAGCCATTCCAATCATAGCATAATGATTATCTACCCGTTTACCATTACGAAAATTAAAAGGATATTTTCTTGGGGTTATGGTAACAGTTTCATAATAAGAATATTCCAAATCTAAATTTCTTCCAAAATAGCTATTTTTTGTTTTATATGTAATAGCAGTACACATATTTCATACCTTCTTTCTATTTAATTGTAACATGCCCTTTTAATTTTATAAATAGAGAAAACTTAAAATTAACAGAATTATTTTTTTACAACAATTATGTTTAAATAGCAACATATTAGTTGTAAAAATTGTTATATTTTTAGCGAGTGGTGTTAGATGTATTATAATGAAAAAATTCAGTGGGTTAGGGATTGTAAAAATATTACCCAAAAAGAAATAGCAAATTATTTAGGAATTAAGCAACAACAATATGCGCGTTACGAAAAAGGTGTTAATACAATGCCTGTAACTTATTTACCTAAGATATGCGAATATTTAGGAGTATCAGCCGATTATATACTGGGACTTGAGAAAGAAAATAACGGAAACAAAAAAATAAAAGTTGAAATTTAACTTTTATTTTTTATGCCACCTTTTTTATAATCTTTTAAAACATTGGTATCAAAACAAGATACTTTATTTTGTTTATTTTTATAATCCCTAATTCCTAATTTAATTATATCATCTAAAAGTTCTTTATATGCTTTACCTTTAGCTTCCCATAAATAAAATGCTAAAGATCCTGGAATAGTATTAGGTTCATTTACGAAAATCTCTTTTGTCTTGGAATTAATTAAATAATCAATTCGACATACGCCACTTAAATTAAGAGTTTTAAATACTTTAAGACTAATCTCTTCTACTTTCTTTTTAGTTTCTTTATCTATATTAGCAGGAATAATTCTACTAGTATTAACCATACCTTTACTAGCACCCTTTGATTTACCATTTCCTACATATTTATCATTAAAGGTTAAAATGCTATTATCACTTAATACTTCTTCTAAGATAGAAACATCTTGATGTTCATAATTACCAAGTACACTACAGTTAACTTCAATTAAATTTTCTACCCCTTTTTCAACAATAATTTTTTTATCATAAGTTATTGCTTCTTCAATAGCTTTAGTAATATCTTTTTCACTTTTGACAAAATTAATACCAATACTACTACCTAGGGATGCTGGTTTAACGACAACTGGATAACCAATCTCTGCTATTTCTTTTAAATATTTATCACTATTATTTTCATATTCATAATCATAAAACCAAATATAATCAACAATAGGAATATCTTCTTTAGCAAAAACTTGTTTCATCACTACTTTGTCTTGACCTAAGGAAGAACCTAAAACACCAGAACCTACATAAGGAATACCAATAGTTTCTAGGAAACCTGCTAGTGAACCATCTTCAACATTTTGACCATGAACAACTGGTAAAATAATATCAATAGTAGCCTCTACTTTATTAAATAATTTTTTATTATTAATTAAACAAAATTCATTATTATATTTTTGTAAAGTTACTTTACTTACATGTTTTAATAATTCTTCTAAATCACTATAATTTTCAATATCTAGTAAATAAGAACCAGTATACCAATCTTTATTTTTAGCTATATAAATTGGTACTACTTCATACTTTTCTTTATCAATATTATCTATTGCTTGTAATGCAGAAATTACACTTATTTCGTGTTCTACACTACTGCCTCCAAATACAACGCCAACTTTAATTTTCATATCAATTCACTCCTTCTCATTGAAAATATCTGGTAGATCATTTTCTAATAAAATATATGCCTCTTTTTTAAAGTTTTTATCATCTATAATTTTAAATGCATCTTTTACATTATTAATAACTTTAATTTTTTTAGGGTTATAACCACTTTCAATTAAGCCATTATAAATAGGTTTAGTTTGCTTTTCTCCAACTAATATAACTAAATCAGCAACTTTACTAATATGCTCACCAAATTCTTTATTTAAAGTATCTTGTTCCTCGCCTAATTCAATCATACCCGGTGTTACTACTACTTTAATTCCATCCATTAAATTAAGAACATCCAAAGCCATATTGGCACCCACTGGGTTAGAATTATAAGCATCATCTATAATTGTATAATTAGGTAATTTCTTTAATTCTAAACGGTGTTCAATTGGTTTAATTTTCTCTACTCCTAGTTGTAATTCTTTATCAGTCATTTTTAAATAATTGCCAAAAGCAATACCAGCCAAAATATTATAAATATTTGGTTTACCTAATAACTTAGTATGGAATTTAACAGGTTTCTTTTTATTTTTAAAATGAACTAAGAAATTCATACCATCTCTATTCATTTTTATATCACTTGCATATATATCAGCTTTTTTATTATCAATACCTATCCATATTACTTGACAATCATTTTTTAATTCATAACTGCATTGTAATTCATCATCTTTATTTAATATAGCAACTCCATCACTAGGTAATGACTCAATTAATTCAAATTTCCCTTTTTGAATATTGGAAACACTGCCAAAAGTATCTAGGTGAGCTTTGCCAATTGTTGTAATAATACCATACTTAGGTTTAACTAAATCACATAATAATTTTATTCTTCCTCTTTTAAATGCTCCCATTTCGGCGATAAAAACATCATTAAATTTATCTAAATAATTATTAATTGTTAAGATTAAACCATATTGAGTATTGTAATTATGAGGTGTTGCTAAAGCATTAAATTTAACACTTAATATATCTTTTAAAATATTTTTACTACTTGTTTTACCATAACTACCTGTAATACCTATAACTTCCATATTATTCATAAGTTTTAACTTTTTAACTGCCTTACTTTTATAATAATGGAAGACATATTTTTCAATTGGTATATTAATAATATTACTAATATACACAACAAAATAATTAATAAATATCATTACAGAATAGATAAACATAAAGATGCCAAAATCAAAGGCATTAGCTAAAATTAAAGGAATAAGATAAAGAATAAAAATTGTTACAGATAATCTTTTTACTCTACTAGTTACTTTTAGAGGTATTTTAACTTGTTCTCTTTTTAACCCTTCATAAACGAAATAAAATAAAGTTATATATAATAAATTAATTAAGCATAAGAATTCTTTTTGCAAAAAAATATTAAAAAATGTAATTAATATTATAGGTATTTCAAAGTACATAAATACTTTATCTGTATTTTTCATACCCCATTTAATATAACGATTATTTTCATTATAAAAATTTTGTTGTAACATATGTAAATTATGTTTAGTAATTACATAAATATAAGGTATTGTAACTACGGCACTAATTATTAATATCATTTTCGATCTACCCCCATAAAGTTATCTAAAACTTTGACTACTTCATTTAATCTTTCTAAATAAGCATAATGAGTGGCACCATTATAAATAACTATTCCTGAATCATTAATTAAATTGTGCAGTTCATATGCTCTTTTTATTGGTACTGCTGTATCATTATCGCCCCAAATAAGTAGTGTTGGACAAGTAATATTTTTGACTTTATTAGTTAAATTACTATTAACAGCTTTAACAAGTACCCCTTTCATAGTTTCACTAGCATTATTATAATCGCTTGAACCAATTGATTTTCGCATTATATTAGCAAGCCATTTTAAACCGGGAATACTTTTTAATTTTTTATATATTTTACTCTTAGTACTTGGAGTACTTACTTCTGGACAATAAGGACTAGCTAGACAAACTAACTTTTCAACCTTATATGTTCCTGCATATAACAGAGCAACTCTTCCCCCAAAAGAGTGACCAATTAAAATTATCTTTTTTAAATTTAAGTCATCGATAAGCTCTTTAAGCATTTCAACATAGTTATCTAAGCCCCAGGCAAAGTCTGGCTCTGCACTTTCGCCAAAACCCGGTAAATCTAATATTAATATATTAAAATAATCTTTATAGAAATTACCTATTGGTTCCATCATCGCTATATTTTGACCCCAACCATGTAATAGAACGAGAGTTGTATCACTCTTAATATCATTAAAAGTATAATTTATTTCTGTTTTATTAATTATCTTTTTCATGTGTTACCTCTTATTTATTATATATTATTTCTTAGACTCTTTTATTAAATCTAAAATTATATTATATAACTTTTCATTTGCATCTTTAAGTTCCATATCTCCTACTGTAAAAGGACTACCAAAACTTATTTTTAAATTATTAGTTCTAAATTTATATTCACCAGTAATTGCATATGGAATAATAACTGCATTAGTTTTTTTAGCCATTGATACAGTCCCGAATTTAAATGGTTGTAATAATTCTTTAGTTCTATTACGAGTTCCTTCTGGAAATATTCCAAGGGCTAATTTTTTCTCTAATACTTCCATGGCTTTTCCTTTAGCATTTTCATCATGAATACTTCTATCAACTGGTATACATCCAGTCATTTTAAAGAACCATCTTGTTTTAGCACTTTGAAAATATTCTATTTTTGCCATGTAATGAATTGGCCTATCTAATTCTAAAATTGGTAAGAATTGATCCATTAAATGAATATGATTACCACAAACTATTATCGGTTTTCCTTCAAATTCTTTTAAATTAACCTTCTCTTTATTATAAACTTTGTATGGATAATAAAATTTAAATAACCAACCTAAACTATATTTACCAAAGTTGAACCAAAACATATTAAATTCATTTTCCTTGTAAGATTTAAAGATAATAAAGATTATATATAAACATAGTAATATCAATATACTGTATAAAATTACCATACTAACCACCATAAATATAATATATCATAAAATCAACAATTTAAAAAGTCATATTGCTATGACTTTCTATTAAAATATTTGATAATTATTCTTGAATTATAAATGGATTTTCTAATGTGCCTATGCCACCTTGCAATGTTTGAGAGGCATCGATATAGAAGACTGGACGCATGGAAAGATAGCCCGTTAAGCCAGCAGTCCAAGGATAACCAGCACTATCCACATAGAGCCCATCGAAATAACCAGTCCAAGAATTCCAGCCATTACGCGACATAGTCCACTCATTTTCACTTGGTGCACTTTGGTCATTTTGGGATAAATGCATCCATCCTGTTTTACATATAGTATAATTTGAAGCATCATATTGACAGTTTGCTTCATCACTTACTGAGTAATGATAATCATGTAGATACATTAGGCTTACTTTTCCTTCAAACTTTTCTGTCCAATTTCCATTTCCTTTTGTATAATAAACTTTTTGGTCTTTATATTTTGAACCTTCATATCCTACTACCGCTGATTGTGCATTTGGTGTTTCTTCAGTTGCAGGATTATACCATTGGGTTGCTTTTTGACCAGTTTCTGTTTGATACAAACCTTCTCCTGTTTGGCTTGCTCCTAAAGTGTTATTACTCAACATATCTCCATATGTCCATGTATTATCAGATATTTTATTTTCCCAACCATCCGGAACATATGTTGAATTTTCTAAGAAATCTTCTCCACTTATTGCTTTATATATATCACTTTCTGGAAATTTTATATCATGATCATAATCTTTATACCATTGATATGTTTGATCCAGTGCTTCTTTCTTGATTACTTTGACCCTTCCAGTTTCTACTTCGATTCCTATTATTCTGTACATATGATGATCTGGATCTTTAGTGCATTTATCTATATCACTTGTTCCAAAACAAATATAATTATTTACATTTTCATTTTGTTGTCCTTGGAAGCGATACATTGACCCTCTTATTTGATCTGTACTTAACTTATTAGGATTTGTCTCTTTTATTTCAAGTCCTAAACTTTTATCAAAATATAAATAACAATAAGTTGTATTTCCACTGGTTATTGTTACTTTATCATTTTCATAACTAAGTACTCCATTTAATTCATTTCCATTATTATCTACACATTTTGATTTTTCTATATTAAGTACATACATATCTGGAAATTTATTTTCTGTTACCGGAACATAATTATTTTCCGTATCCTCTTTATACATAGCAAAGGTTTTATTATTTACTTCTTGTTTTAATACAACATTATCTAATTTCACTTCTTCTTTTGGTTTCAAAACTATGACACCTGTTAATATTCCCACCAAAAGTATTACTAATAAATATTTCTTGTTAATTATTCTCATAAAATATCATTCCTTTATTTTATAAGATAATTATATATTACCCC
>CANQZN010000039.1 GCA_947628365.1 uncultured Bacilli bacterium
TACTTATCATTTATGGCTTAGGCCAGGGGAAGATGTGGTAAATAAAGCAGGTGGACTACATAAATTTATGAATTATGATGGCCCTATTTTAACAGATTCTGGTGGTTTTCAAGTTTTTAGTTTAGCCACTCCTAAAGATATCACAGAAGAAGGAGTACATTTTAAAAACCATTTAAATGGCGATAAATTATTTTTAACTCCAGAAAAGTCTATAGATATTCAAATGAAATTAGGCGCAGATATCATAATGAGTTTTGATGAGTGTGTTAAATGGCCAAGTACTAGAGAATATGTTGAAAAAAGTGTGGAAAGAACGCTAAATTGGGCTAAAAGAGGAAAAGATGTTTTTAATAGCAAAGATCAAATGCTATTTGGGATAGTTCAAGGTGGCGAATATGAAGATTTAAGAGAAAAATGTGCTAAAGAACTCGTTAAAATGAATTTTGATGGTTATTCTGTTGGTGGAACAAGTGTTGGTGAAGATAAACCAACAATGTATAAAATGGTTTCATATGCTACTAAACATTTGCCAGAAGATAAATTAAGATATTTAATGGGAGTAGGAGATCCTATTGATTTAATTGAAAATGTTATGCGAGGAATTGATTTATTTGATTGTGTTTCTCCAACTCGTTTAGCTCGTCATGGTCATGCTTATACAAAATATGGGAAAATTAATTTAAAAAATAGCCAATATAAAGAAGATTTTACGAGTATAGATAGTAATTGTAATTGCTATGCATGTAAGAATTATACCAAAGCTTATATAAGACACTTGATTACTGTTAATGAAACTTTAGGTGCTCGTCTTTTATCAATACATAATATTACATTTCTAACTAATTTAATGCAAGAGATAAGAAGTCATATTAAAACTGATACTCTAGAAGAATATAGAGATGAATTTATTAAGAATTATTATGGAGAGAATTATGAATACAAATAAAATAGTTACTATTAGTGTTGTTGTTATCGTAGCTTTAATTACTATCCCAACTATTTATAAAGCATATCAAAAGTATGAAGATAATTTATACGATACAGTTGAGAAAAAAGTTATCGAAAGTGCAGAGAAGTGCTACTATGAAAGCATTTGTCAAGAAGAAAAAATTACTTTAGCTTTTCTGTATTCACATAACTATTTAGATAAAGTTAGTAATCCAGTAACTAAAGAATATTATAATGAAGAATCATATGTTGAGAGAAATGGTAATCAATTTAAATTCATAATAAAAGAGTGAATTATTCGCTCTTTTTGTTTACTCCAATCATTCCACCTAACATACTAACGATAAGTAAAATAATATAATATATGATCGTGGATATTCTTAAATGACTTCTAAATAAGATGATATTAATTATTAACATTAAAACTATAAATATAGCTCCCAGTATAAGCCCTTCTATTAAGCCTTTTTTCTTTAATTTAACTGCGTTAAAAAATGTAAGAATAAAAAATATGATAATATTACTAATAAACATAATGATACTAGTAATACCACTATTAAGACCAAGTAAACTTAAAATGCTTACTATAAAGGTAATAAAAAGTTCTAGAATTAAAAATATCCCACTAAATCTTAAATAATTTATGAATTTATTCATTATATCACCTAATAAATTATAATATTATGATTAAAATTATATGAATAATTCCATAATAAAGTTAGGTGATTATATTAAATGGAACTTTTACAAGTAGTATTTAGAACAGCATTTTTCTACTTTTTTGTTATTCTTTGTTATAGACTTATGGGTAAAAGAGAAATTGGGCAACTTGGAGTAATTGATTTAATGGTTTCCATATTGATTGCAGAATTAATTGCTATATCAATTGAAAATATTGAAGATAGTATGTGGTTAACTATTTTACCTATTGCTTTATTAGTGGTTTTAGAAATAGTTTTAGCGTTTATTTCTATTAAATCAAGAAAATTTCGGATATTTTTTGATGGTAAACCATCTCTAATTATATGTAATGGTAAAATTAATTATAATGAAATGGTTAAACAAAGATATAGTATGGATAATTTACTCTTAAGTCTAAGACAAAAAGAAATTAAAAATATTGATGATGTCGAGTATGCATTTTTGGAACCTAATGGTAAATTATCTATCTTTAAATATAACTTCTTAAAACTTCCTTCATCCTATCCTATGCCTTTAATTTTAGATGGTAGTATTCAAAAGAAAGCCTTAAATCATATTGGTAAAAATTTAACTTGGTTAGAGTATACATTAAATAAACAAAATCTATCTGTTGAAGATATTTTCTATTGTTATTATAAAAATAAAAAGCTATATATCATAAAAAGAACAGATTTGAAATAAAAACTCATATTCTCTTGACAATAAAGTGTTAAGTTATATATAATTATATTGTAAATAATAGAAAGTAGAGAGAGTCAAATGGATGAGTTAAACAATTTATTACAAGAATTAGGGGTTTCAAAAGTCAAGCTTTCAAAATATCTAGGTGTATCTAGACAAATGGTTTATAACTATTTAGTATTAGATAGCTTAGAGAAGTGGCCTAAAGAAAAGAAAATTTTATTATTACAATTATTAGATCTTAAAACTGGATCTGCTGAAGAAGTTGCTAATATTAAGGTTGATACAGAATACTTAATGAACGTTGAGAAAAGACTTAGTATTGGGGTTAAAAATGGTAATGATTATGATAGTTTCTTAGATTTAAAAGGTTTAGATAAAGAAAATAGAATTTTATTAAATGATATTACTTTTTTATTAAAAGAAAAATTAGAAGAAAACAAAAACAATGATAATTATGCTGTAAAATATTTATATAATTTATTACAATCAATGGATAATGTTCCCGAAATTAAATATATTTTAGCTTATATGGCCAAGACAAATGGCTTTATTAGTGCTGAGGAATTTGCCTTTGATGAAGATAAACAATTTGTTTTTGAAAGTATTTTATATGCTGCTTTAAATCTTTACAATAATGGTGGTGCAAGCAAAAGTAAAGTTGTAGATAACCATAAAAAATTTGTTCAAGAAATTGAAGCTAAAAAAGAAGAAAAATTAAGCCGTACTGAACAACTTAACACTATTAAGATTCAAGCTTTAAGAGAACTTGGCTATAATGAAATTAATGAAGGAAATGCTGCTGAAGTATTTGCTAAGATAGCAGAAATACAATCTCGTAAAGTATAAAGGGTAGAGTAGTTTATGAAAAAGAAAAATAATAGTAAAAGTAATAATAAAAATGTAGATATTATCTTTATTGTATTAATTATTCTTTTGATAATAATGACATTAACATTAATAATAATTAAGATTATAAATAAAGATGAAATATCAACAAGTAGTGCTAAAGTTCAAGAATTATATAATTATTTTAGTACAGAAGATTTAAATAATTGTGAAGGTTTATTTACATATCAAGATAGTAAAGTTGATAATAAGAGTGTAAAAGCTGATTTAAAGAAATGTTTAGCATATAATAAAGCAACACTAGGAGAAGTTGAGACATTAACATTAAAACAAAAGAAAAAAACTGAAACTTGCGTTCAAGATGATATGACATTTAGAATTGATGAAGATAGTAGTAATTGTACTGTTACAAAAGTATCTAAAGATATTATCAATAAAGAATATGTTAAATTATTTGGTGAAGAAATTAATGACGCAGAATCATTTAAACCAGATAATTACCATATTTGTTATTTAAAAGATAATGAATATTACTGCGGTTTAGCAGAATCATTTACTTATACACTTGGTAACGATTCAAGCATATATAGAGTTATTAAAAAAGCTATTGAGAAGAGTAGTGGGGAAGTCATTATTCATGATTACTTCTTAAAAATTAATAATAATGCTTGTTATAACTCCTACACTACTGATACTGAAAATACAGAGTGCACAGCGAATTACAAAGAAAATAATAAAGTAGATTTTAATTTTATGAAACATAATGGTCAATTATATAAACATACTTTTAAAAAAGCAAAGGATGGATCATATTATTGGGTTAGTTCTGAACCTGTCAAATGAGAGTGAAACGCTCTCTTTTTTCTTTACCTACACATATATATCCTTATATAATATATTTATATAGGATATACGCACGTATTATAACCTTATTTAATATTTTAATTAAGGATATTATTAAATAAACTATTTAATATGGTTAATGCATAATTTTTCTATATAAAATTTTTAAATTTGATTTATAATTTATTTTTATTTCAAATATTATGAAATAGTGATTATAGCAAAAGGGGGGGTTAAAATGCTTTAAATTAGCCCATTTTAAGGAAAAATCAAAAAAGCATAATATATCTTATGTAAACCAACATTTGAGAAAATAATTTGATAATTATTTAATAACTAGAACTACCGCCCCTCTTAACCTTTATTTTTTATAATATTTCAAATTTATAATATAGAACATAATTTAATCATATAATCTATTAGGTGATTTGATTGTCGACTCTAAATGCTTTCCTCGTTTCTACAATGGCTGGGATGTCTACATTAATTGGTGGTTTAATAATTTTTTTACATATAAAAGAACGTAATTTAAATAAATTTATTACTTTTTGTTTAGCTTTTTCTCTTTCTATTATGATTGGTATTAGTCTTACTGATTTAATACCTACATCATTTTTTCATGTACTATATACTTATAATCTATTTACTTCTATATTGATAATTGCTTTATCTTTTTTATTAGGAGTTACTGCGGTTAGTTTAATTAATAAACATATGGATAATGATAATAATTCTTTATACAAACTAGGAATATTAAGTATGCTTGCCTTAATGCTCCATAATTTTCCAGAAGGAATTGCAACATTTATTGGAAGTATTCATAATGTTGAATTAGGGCTAAAATTATCACTTGCTATAATGTTTCATAATATTCCTGAAGGTATATCAATTGCTGTACCAATTTATTATGCGACTAAATCTAAAAAGAAGGCTTTAGGTAACACTTTACTATCTGGTTTAGCTGAACCATTAGGTGCCCTACTCGCTTTTATTTTCTTAAAAAACTTTATAACGGAAACAATGATTAGTATAGTTCTTTTATTTGTCGCCGGTATTATGATTACCCTATCTATTCAAGAAATGCTACCTAAAGTTATGTCTTATAATGAAAATAAATACATTTATTTAGGTATTGTTACAGCCTCTCTTCTAATCATAATTAATCATTTCTTTTTGTAGCCAATTTTTGGTATTATGAAGGAACATTTTACCAATAATATTTTATCTTGATTAAGTATTAAATATAGTAAATGAACCATAATAATAGCAGGAGGGAAGAAAAATTATGAGTAGAAATAGTAATAATAGTTCTAAATGTAATAGAGATGCTCGTAACAACAATAGTCAATCAAATAATAAAGCTCGTAGTAACAATAAACAAGCTAATAATAGTAGCAAAGCTCGTAGTAATAATCAAAGTAGATAATTTACTAATAGAAAAGGAAGATGATTTAATTCTTCCTTTTTTAATTGTAATGGGGGTGATTGGTATAATCTTCCTTAACTTTTTCATTAGATACATGAGAATATATTTCGGTTGTAGAAATGTTTTCATGCCCAAGTAGTTCTTGAATAACCCGTAAATCAGCACCATTATTAAGTAAATGAGTGGCAAAAGAGTGTCTTAAAATATGGGGATGAATATCTTTTTTAATTCCACACTTTTTACATATTTGTCTTAATATCTTAAAAAAACCTTGCCGTGTCATTCTTTTACCATTGTAATTAATAAATAAATATTCTGATGTTTTATCATTTAATATTAAATTACGATAACTATTAATATATAAATCTAAATATTTAATTGTAACATCCCCAAGGGGTATAAACCTCTCTTTACTCCCCTTCCCCATTACTTTAATAGAAGAATCATCACGATTATAATTGGAAAGGGTTAAATTAAGTAGTTCACTAACACGCATTCCAGTTGCATATAGTACCTCTAACATAGCTTTGTTACGATAATCTAGAGGTTTAGTACAATTGATATCTAAAAGAGTGTTAACCTCCTCTTCCGTTAAAAATTCTGGTAAATTTTTTTCTAATTTAGGCATTTTAATATTTTCACAAGGGTTAGCATTGATATATTGTAAATCTAACATATAATTATAAAAAGATTTTAAAACAGTTAAATAATGTGCATTTGTTTTACTACTCTCTTTTGATTTATATAAAAATACTCTGATATCATCTTCATTTAAATTAATGATAGATTTACTCCCAAAATAGTTTTTTACTTTAACTAAGTTATAACAATACGACTCATAAGTATTGATTGATAATTTGCGTTCAAATTTTAAATAATTTAAATATTCTTCAATATATTTATCATTTATTTCTTCTTTCATATTATCCTCGTAAACTAATTATAACATAATGTCATAATTTAGATAATTCTTTTCGTTTCATATTTACAAGTAATTCTAAGCATAGTAAAATGAAAATGAAGTTTGACAATTGTTTTACCATTTGGTAAGATAAATAAAAACTAAAAAATAAATGTAATAGGTGGTAATGGAAGTATGAAATATTATTGTATTGGAATAAAAGGTACTGGAATGTCAACTTTAGCGCAAATTCTTTATGATTTAGGTAATGAAGTAAGTGGCTATGATGATACCATAGAATATAAATTTACCCAAAAAGGTTTAGATGAGAGAAATATAAAGATATATAATGATCATAATCATGATTTAGATAAAGATACTATTGTAACATTCTCAGTTGCTTTTAAAGATAGTCATCCAGAGATTAAAAGAGTTAAAGAATTAGGACTACAAATAAAAAAATATAATGAAATTGTTGGTGAAATAACTCGTGAATTTAATACAATATGTGTATCTGGTACGCATGGTAAAACTTCTACTTCTTCCATGGTTAAACATATTTTAGAAAATAGTATTGGTTGTAATTATTTTATTGGTTCTGGAAATGGTCATGTTACACGAGATAATAATATATTAGTTATTGAATCTGATGAGTTTAATAAACATTTCTTAGCATACTATCCTACTAATACTATCATTACTAATATGGAAAAAGAACATATGGAGTGTTATACAGATTTAGATGATATTATAAATACATTTAGTAGTTTTGCCTCTAAAACTAAAGAACATATTGTAGCGTGTGGTGATAATATTAATACTCATAAATTAAAAGTTACCCAAAATATTACCTATTATGGTTTTGATATCGATAATGAATACGTTATTAAAAACTCTCATACAACTAATGAGGGAGAAAAATTTGATTTATATCATAAAGATGTGTTAATTGGTTCATTCTTACTTCCTTTATTTGGTGAACATATGGTTTTAAATGCTACGGCAGCTATTATCATGTGTATGTATTATGGTATAAGTATAGATACAATAGCATCTTTATTAAAAACATTTAAAAATGAAGAACGAAGATTTGCGGAAACAGTTATTGGTAATACAATTATTATTGATGATTATGCGCATCATCCAACGGAAATAATGGCAACAATGAAGGGGGCAAGAAGAAAATATCCTAATAAAAAATTAGTAGTTGTTTTTAAACCAAATACCTATTCTAGAGTTAAAGATTTTACTAATGAATTTATTACTGCCCTAAATCTTGCTGATAAAGTATATTTAACAGAAATTGATTCCAATCGTGAACTTGCAAGTGATTATCCGGGTGTAAGTTCTGCTTTAATTCTAAATGGTCTTAAAAATGCGGAAATGATAGATGAAGATACAATAGATAAATTATTAAGTGAACAAGGAAGTGTCATTTGCTTTATGAGTTGTGCATCCGTTAGTCACTTAATTAGTGCTTATAAAGAATTATTAGAAGATAAAAAGGAACAATATGAAAGTATTAGCTGATATTATGCGACCTACTAAGTTAGATGATATAGTAGGTCAAGATCATTTAATTGGAGAAAATAAAATACTTACAAATTTGGTGAAAAATCAAAAATTTTTTTCGATGATTTTTTATGGTAAGCCTGGAATTGGCAAGACTTCTATTGCCAATGCTTTAAGTAAGGAACTCGGAATTAGATGTCGTTTTTTAAATGCTTCCATAAATAAAAAGGAAGATTTTGATAGCGCTATTGAGGAAGCCAAATTTTACGGGGAATTAATTTTAGTTATTGATGAAATTCATAGGATGAATAAAGATAAACAAGATATCCTACTACCCTATATTGAAAATGGTTTAATAATTTTAATTGGTCTTACTACTAGTAACCCTTATCATAAAATAAATCCTGCTATTAGAAGTAGATGTCAAATATTTGAATTACATGAACTAACCAAAGAAGATATCATTAAGATTTTAAAGAAAGCTTTTAATTATTTAGAAAATATTAAGATAGATGAAGATAGTCTTGATTATATTGCAAGTGTAGCATCAGGTGATGTTAGAAGTGCCTTAAATTTATTAGAAATGGCTTATTATTCCACTAATGATCATAAAATTACTAAAGATATCCTTAAAAGTATTAATAGTAAACCCGTATTCTTTCATGATAAAAATGAAGATGGCCATTATGATGTTTTAAGTGCTTTACAAAAATCTATTCGTGGTAGTGATGTTGATGCAACAATTCATTATATTGCTCGTTTAATTGAAGTTGAAGATTTAGATAGTATTTATAGAAGATTATCAGTTATTGCTTATGAAGATATTGGCCTTGCAAATCCGGGGATTGGTCCTAGGCTAGATGCTGCTATTAATGCAGCGGAGCGAGTTGGTTTACCAGAAGCAAGAATACCTCTTGCCGAAATAGCAATAGAAATGGCTTTATCTCCTAAAAGTAACAGTGCTATCATAGCTTTAGATAATGCTTTAAGTGATATTCATAAAGGAAATGTTGGGAATATTCCAGCTCATATTAAAAATGGTAATCCAAATTATAAATATCCTCACAATTATAAAAATAGTTGGGTGGCTCAACAATATTTACCTGATAATATAAAAAATGCTAAATACTACTTTCCTAAAAATAATTTAGTAGAAAATAATTTAAATAAAGTACATAGAGAAATGAAGGGTGAAAAATGAAAATTACAGTGATAGGTACTGGTGCTTATAGTTTGGGGTTAGCTAAGAACATTGCTAAAAATAAAAATAATAAAATCATTTTATGGACAGAAAATGCTGAATTTGAAAAAGAGTTTTTAGCTACACATAAGATAGATAAAATTTTTAAAGATATTGTTTTTGATGATAATATAACTATAACTACCAACTTTGAAGAAGCCCTAGAAAATACTAATCTTATTTTTATAGCTACCAGTGTTAAATATTTTAAAGATGTTTGTCAAAATATGAAACCATTTTATAGAAATACTCCTATTTGTATTGCTTCTAAAGGAATTCATAGTGAATCTTTAGACACTTTATCATCTCTTACTAAAAAGATACTTAAAACAAGTAATATTGCGGTTATATCTGGTCCTACTTTTGCTATTGATTTAATTCATAATGAACCGACTGCTTTAGCTGTTGCTGGTTTAAATAAAAAGACAATCGCACTTGTTAAGAAAACGCTAGAAAACGAGACATTAAAACTTCGAATATCAAGTGATATAACTGGTGTTGAGTTATGTGGTAGCGTTAAAAATGTTATTGCTATTGCCTCTGGTATTATAAAAGGACTTGGTTATAGTGAATCAACCCAAGCATTTTTAATCAATGAATCACTTCATGATATTAAAAATATTATTCATGCTTTAGGGGGTAAAAAGAAAACTATCTTATCTTATGCCGGAATTGGTGACTTACTACTTACTTGTACTAGTGTCAAAAGCCGTAATTTTACTTTTGGTTATATTATAGGAAGTACTAAAGACCCAGTAAAAGTACAAGAATATTTAGATAATAATACAGTTGAGGGATATTATACACTTATTTCTATTTCTAAATTACTAAGAAAAAAAGGAATAAAAATTCCTTTAATTAATCTTATCAATAAAATAGTTAATGGTCATGAAGATCCGCAAAAATTAGCTTCTTTTTTGATTAGTAAATCCTAATAAATCATTGATTATATAATTAACTATTAATAAACCTGCAATACCGGGAAAAGTAATAAGTGAATCTACTTTTCCTTTTTTATATGGTAATTCATAAGTTGTAACTACTGGTATTTTCATATTTAAATTATTTTCTTTAACTAATTTTCTTAATTTCTTTGCTAAAGGATCATTATTAGTTTTATCTAAAGTAGTAATTATAATCTTACTAGCATCTACTCTATTACCACATCCCATTGCTGATATTATTTTAATATTATGAGTGCTTGCAAATCTAATTAATTCTAATTTGGCCTCTATTGTGTCACAAGCATCAATTATAAAGTCATAATCATTATCTAGGGTATTTATATTATCTTTACTTAAAAATGCACTTATTGGGGTTATTTTAATGCTTTTATTAAATTCCTCGGCTAAATTTTTAGCAACTTCTACTTTGAGCATACCAATTGTATTTAAATTAGCTACTAATTGTCTATTCATATTAGATAATTCAACTATATCTTTATCTATTACTGTAATATTTAGAAAACCACTTCTAATTAAAGCAATATAAGCAAAGCTACCTACTCCTCCTACCCCAACTAATAATATTTTAGCATTTTGAATTTTTTGAAAATCTTCATCTCCAATTAAATTTATTACACGTTCATACATATTTACTCCATTTAAAAACCTAGTGGAAGCTATTTTGATAAAAGCCCGCTCTTCGCAGGTGGTAGGACACATATATCGCATTAGGATTCTAACTTGCGTTAGCATTCAACACAACAATATAATTAGTCCCCCTTATTAATTATTTAGTCGGTTTTATATAAATAACTTACCTTACTAGGCATTTTTATTATATCATACTCTTATTTATTTATACATATATTTAGATAAACTTGACACTATTTCTGACTTGGACAAGTAAAAGCAATTTTTATAAATGGAGTTGCATTTACTTTTCCAAAATAAGTTGCATTAAGTT
>CANQZN010000040.1 GCA_947628365.1 uncultured Bacilli bacterium
CATGACGTCCTGACATTTTATCACCAATTTGAATTTTTCTCTTTTGAATTATATAAACACGAATTACTTTTGATACACCAGCAGGAAGTTCATCACTATTTTCTTTAGTATAAACTTTAACATCATGAACTACACCACCAGCACCATGTTCTACTCTTAGGGATGTATCTCTTACTTCACGAGTCTTTTCACCAAATATAGCGTGTAATAATTTTTCTTCGCTAGTAAGTTCTTGAACACCTTTTGGTGTAACTTTACCAACTAGAATATCTCCTTCTTTAACCTCAGTACCGATTTTAACAATACCATCAGCATCTAAGTTTTTACGAGCATCTTCACCAACATTTGGAATATCTCTCGTAATTTCTTCTGGTCCTAATTTTGTATCACGACAATCAATATCATAGTGATCTATATGTAGAGATGTATAAACATCAGCTTTAACTAATCTTTCATTTAAAATAACAGCATCTTCATAGTTATAACCATTATAAGTCATGAAAGCAACAGTCATATTTTTACCTAAAGCAAGTTCACCTTTTTCAGTAGATGGTCCATCAGCAATAACTTGACCACGATGAACTTTATCACCTTTTTTAACAAGTGGATGATGATTAATTGCACTTGATGCATTAGAACGTTCAAAGTTAGCTAAATGATAAGTATCTTCACCATTTTTAACTTTAACAACTATTTTTAAACCATCAGCATAAGTAACTACACCATCAGCTTTACATACTACTGTTGAACCGGAATCACGAGCTGCAATCCATTCTACACCAGTACCAACAATTGGAGCTTCACTAGTAAGAAGTGGAACAGCTTGTCTTTGCATGTTAGATCCCATTAATGTACGGTTAGCATCATCGAATTCCAAGAATGGAATACAACTTGTTGTAATAGATACAACTTGACTTGGTGCAACGTCAACATAATCAACTAAATCACGTTTAACCATTACGTTATCACCATTATGACGAACTAGTATTTCATCATCAATAATAGCATTTTTGTCATCTAATTTAACAGTAGCTTGGCTAATATATAAGTCTTGTTCTTCATCAGCAGTCATATAAACTATTTCATCAGTTACTGTGCCATCTACTACTTTACGATAAGGTGTCATTATGAAACCATATTCATTAACTTTGGCATAGCCTGCTAAACTAGTAATAAGCCCGATATTTTGACCTTCTGGTGATTCGATTGGACAAATTCTACCATAGTGAGATGAGTTAACGTCACGTACATCCATACCAGCACGTTCACGAGAAAGTCCACCTGGGCCTAAACTTGATAAACGTCTTTTATCAGTAAGTTCAGCGATTGGGTTAATTTGATCCATGAATTTTGATAATTGTGATGAACCAAAGAACTCTTTTAGGGCAGCAGTTACTGGACGAATATTAATTAATGTTTTTGGTGTAATATTTTCAACTTCTTGCGTAGTCATTCTTTCACGAATAACTCTTTCCATTCTTGATACGCCAGTTCTAAATTGGTTTTGAATAAGTTCACCAACTTGACGGACTCTTCTGTTACCTAAGTTATCTATTTCATCAGTATTACCAATATTATCATGTAAATTTAAATAATATGATACGGCAGCATAAATATCTGGAATAGTAAGTCTCTTTTCATCAACTGTTGTATCTATACCAATAACTCTAACTTTTTTCTTACCATCTATTTTATCAAATACTTCAACTGTTTGAATCTTATTATATTCATCAAGTTCCATATTAGTTATAGTTTCTTTTAAATTATAACCATTTTTGAATATTTCTTTTAATTCAGCAAGAACTTTTTTATCAATTAATGTTCCTTTTTCAAAAACTACTTTACCATCTACTTTAATATTTTCTGCTAAAGTACAGCCAAGTAATCTTTCACAAATATTTAATTTCTTATTAAATTTATAACGTCCTACTTTAGCTAAATCATAACGGAATCTATCAAAGAATCTAGTTATAAGTTGGTTTTTAGCACTATCTAAAGTTGCTGGTTCTCCAGGTCTTAATTTTTCATAAATTTCAATTAAGGCTTCATCAGTATTTTTGCTACTATCTTTAGCAATAGTATTCTCTAAATATTCATTCTTGCCAAAAACACTAATGATATCTTCATCACTAGATAAACCAATTGCTCTTAAGAAAGTTGTAACGGGAACCTTTCTCGTTCTATCAATTCTTACATAAACAATGTTTTTAGCGTCTGTCTCAAATTCAAGCCAAGTACCTTTATTAGGTATAACTTCTCCTGAAATGATATGACGTCCATTTTTATCAATTTCTCTTTTAAAGTAAATTGATGGACTTCTTACAAGTTGAGAAACAATAACTCTTTCAGCACCATTAATAATAAATGTTCCGGCATCAGTCATTAATGGCATATCCCCTAGGAATATTTCTTGTTCCTTAACTTCTCCTGTTTCATGAATATAAACTCTTGCTTCTACTTTTAATGGAGCAGCATAGTTTACCATTCTCTCTTTTGCTTCTTTGATAGAATATCTTGGACTTTCAAATGAATAATTTCCAAATTCTAAAGAAATATTACCTGTAAATGATTCCACAGGAAATAAATCATCAAAAACTTCTTTAATTCCAATTTCTAAGAAGTCTTGATAACTTTTCTTTTGAATTTCTAGCAAATCTGCAAGTTCTAGCGTATTTTTTGATTTTGCAAAGCTTCTTCTTTCGCGATAATCACCAAATTTTAAGGTCTTATAAGCCACGATATCACCCCTATACATAGATTAAATTTTTGAAAAATATAAATACGTCACCAATTTAAAATTTTATCAACTTTTACAAGTAAAGTCAACTAATTTTTGCAAAGAATTATCCAAAATCCTTTACTTTTATCAATTAATTGGCAAGTACATAATTTTTCCATTTCTTTTTTTACACTCTTTGCGCCTTTTTCTTTGGATATTACAAACCATAATTCCCCATCTTTATTTAATTTTGCTAAGCCACCTTTTAAAAATTCCATTAATACATCTTTACCTGCTCTTATTGGTGGATTAGTAATAATTAAATCATAATTATTGGTAACATTTTCATAAATGTTACTTAACGATACATCAGCATCTACTTTATTTATATCAATGTTCATTTTACATAAATGAACTGCTCTTTTATTTATATCAACCATATCTACATGGGTATTTAATATTTTACTTAAGGTTATTCCAATAAAACCATAACCACAGCCAACATCTAAGATACTACTCGCATCTTTTTCTTTGTATTTTAAATAAGTCTTAACTAAAAACAAACTAGCATAATCGATCTTATTTTTGGAAAATACCCCATTATCACTTTTAAACATAAAATTATATTCAGATAAAGCAAAATTTATGTCTCTAAGTTCACTTTTTAAATCTGTATTATTGGTAAAATAATGTTCCAAATTTCTTTTACCCCGTTTCTTCAAAATATAAAATAATTATAACATAAATAAATTACTTAGACAATATTCTTTTAGCTGATTTTAACTTACTATTGACACTCTTTAATAAGTCACTAGCGTATATTTCCATCATTTCTTCTAAACTACAACCATAAACTATCTTTAAATTAAAGTTACTCATTCTAAATATTTCATTTAAACATCCATTAACCATAATAGCCATATTATTAATACTTAAGTAATGTATTTTAGCAAGTAATTCATTTACAGATACATGTTCTAATGCATCTTTATTAGCATCATAATCTATATTATATTTAATACAAATATTCTTAATATTATCTTTGGTAGTTTTATTTCTTACTGACCAAATCATTCCAATCCTTTCTAAGGCTTCAATTCGCTCTTTACTAAGTTTATTATTTTTATAAGCCTGGCGTTGATTAATTATCCAACGGCCTAACTTTATGCCATCATTAGTTTCATATATTTGTAAAATTTTTAAATTACCATATTCCTCATAATATTCTAAAGCTTTAGAATACATAAATTGCCAATTTTCTTCATTGGTTTGGAACCCTCTTTTATTAGGAGATTCCCAAAACATCCCAATACTTTCTAGTTTTTCAATTCTTCTTTGACTTAATACATTTTTCTGATAACTTTTACGTTGATTATTTATCCAAATTCCTAATTTAATATCATCATCTGTTACATATTTAATAGGAATATTTAAATCACCATAAGCATCATAATATTCTAAAGCTTTTAAATACTTTTTATCCCATTTATCTTCATTAGGTTTTTGTCCTCGATCATCTAAAGCATCCCATTTTATTTCTATGTTTTCTAACGCTTGAATTCTTTCTTCGCTTAACAAATGCTTTTTATAATTTTTTCTTTGAGTACATATCCATCTACCTAATCTTAAGCCCTCTTTTGTTTTATATAATTGTGGAATATTTAAATTACCATGTTCTTCGTAGTATTCTAAAGCTTTAGCATACATAAATTGCCATTCTTTATCATTAAATATTGATTTTTTCTCCCATTTGATACCAACACTTTCTAACGCGTCTATTCTCTCTTTGCCAAGTTTACCATTTCTATAATTTGTTTGTTGCTTAGCTAACCATTTACCTAATTTTATACCTTCTTCTTCATATTTTATAGGTATATCGATATTATTATATTTGTGATAATACTCTAAAACTAGCTCATACATTTTATTCCATTGCTTTTGTTTTAAACGTCTAGTATGCACTAGGGACCATTTCATCCCAATGCTTTCTAACGCATCTATTCTCTCTTTAGACAATTTATGTTTTTTATAATTTGTTCGTTGTGTAGATATCCAAATGCCTAATTTTATACCTTCTTTTTCCGTTATATAATTAACTGGAATATTTAAATTACCATGAATTTCATAATATTTTTTGGCTATATTATACTTTCTATTCCATCTATTTTCATGAGAATTACTAACATTGTCTTCCCAGTTTATTTGTAAACTTTCTAATGCCTCAATTTTTTCTTCATTAAGCATACCCTTTTTATAACTTTCTTTTTGATCTTCAAGCCACTTACTTAATCTTTTAATTTTTTCAGTTCTAAACTTCACTGGAATATCAATGCTGTCATAAACTTCATAATATGCTTTAGCAAGTAAATACATTTCTTTCCACTCATTACTATCCATAAACCCCATCCTTACTATTCCTCGGTAGTTAAATAATTTAAATATCGCATATCTCTACCAATTACATATTGATAATTACTACCTAAAGATTCTTTTAAAATATTTAATCTACTCTTTACTTCTTCATAATCATTATCAAATATTTCTAAATATTTTAAGATAATATCTTCAATAAAATAAAACTTATTTTCTAAAAACAATCTATATATTTTTAAAAAATTATCTTCTTTTAAACTTTTTAAATAATTTAGTTCATACTTACTAAGTATTTCATTAAAGTAAAAATCACTTACGTACTTTTTTATAAACATTATTATCCTTACTTTCTTTTCTATTACCAAAATATTCTTGAATTAATTCTTCTAGGGTATAACCAAAATTATTCTTCATATCAATACTACTCATACTGAATATTGGATGCAACACATCATCAGTAGTTAAATTAATATAATGATACTCTAAAAAAGCAATTTTAGCTAGTAATTCATTACGAGATATCGTACTTAAAACTTTAATGTTTTTATCAAAATCTATTCCATAACTTTCACATATTTTTACAATATATTTAATTGAACGATTATTAAGCCATATCATACCTATTTCATCTAACATAAATATTTCTAAGTCTGTAAGTAAATGACTATGGTAATATTGTTGTTGCAGACTAAGCCAATTACCAAGTTTAAATCCATCACTACTTATATAGTGTTTAGCAACATTTAAATCGCCATTTTGGATATAGTATTCTCTTGCATGCATGTAACCTTCATCCCATTTTTTATCATTAGAATTATTTGGTATTTCCCAAGTTATATTTAACTTTTCAAGTAGCTTAATTTTAGTATCATCTAATTCATTTTTTGTATATAATTTACGTTGTTTATTTAACCAAACACCTAATTTACTACCTGATTCAGTAACATAATCTCTTCTAATATTTAAATCTTTATGTTCTTCATAATAATCTTTAACAAGTTTATAGTAATCTAACCAGTGCATACGATGATGACAATTAAAACCTATTTCTAACAATAGATTTAAGTGTTCTTCCTTAAGTTTATGACTATGATAATATAACTTTTGATTATCTAACCAAGCTCCTATATCTATATTGTTTATTACATAGTTACTTGGCATATCTAAATTACCATGTTCTTCATAATATTTTTTGGCTAAATTATATTTTTCTAACCAAATATCTTCACTATCTTTGCATTTTAAAGATATACCAATTTGTTGTAATAATTTAACTTTATCTTCGCTGAGTTTTCCCCGTCTCCAAAGACTTCTTTGATTTGTTAACCAAATACCTATATCTATTTTTTTAACAACAGTATATTTAGGAACAACTTTTTCTTCCTTATCTTTTAAGTATTCTTTAACTAAATCATAGACATCAAACCAACTAAATGTTACCCTTGGTGGTTTAAACCCTATTTCTGTTAATAATTCTATTTTTTGCTTACTTAATTTCTTTTCTCGATAATTACTACGTTGAGTAACTAACCACTCTCCTAATTTTACACCATTTACTTCATATTTTTTAGGTACGTTTAAATTGCCATGTTCTTCATAATACTTTTTAGTTAATTCATACTTATATAACCATTTTTTATATAAAGTTTCTTCCATCGAATTACTTTTTTTATGTAATTTATATTTAGTTTTAATATCTTGTAAAGTAACATTATATTTTTCTTTTATTTGTTCACTACTCATTGTAAATATTGGGCTTAACATATCATTAATAAGATATGGTTCATTAATTTCATTTAAATAAAATAATAAAGCTTCAAAATTTTTCTTAGAAATTCTCGTTAAAACTTGTTCATTTTTATCATAATCTATTTCATATGTTGAACAAATATTTAATATATCTTTATTGTTTAATACTTCCCAAACCATACCAACACTATTTAAAAGTTCCATTTTATAATCTTGTAAAATACCTTTATGATAATCTTCTCTTTGTCTACTTATCCATCTTCCTAAATAAATGCCATACTCTTTATCTTCATCTATTCCATTACTAGTCTTAAAACTATATGGACATTTAATACTACCATACGTTTGATATCTATTTTTTAACGCAGTAAAAACTCTATACCATCTAGTATCAATAATAAGAAAATTTTTATCTAAACTTTCTAATATTTCTCTCTTTTCTTTTGATAAGGTATTCCTTCTATAAGATTCTCTTTGTCTAAGTAACCATTTATAGATATTTACACCTTTACTATCCTCATCTATCCCATTAATAGTCTTAAAATTAATAGGCATACATAAAGAGCCATAATGTTCAAAATATTTTATTACTAGATCACAAATTTCATGCCAATTCATATATATTCCTCAAACAATTTTCATATTATAGCAAAAATAAAAACAATAGTAAATATAAAAGAAGATTATTCTTCACACCAAGAATAATCTTCTCTCTCATCTTTATTCAAGAATATTTTTTTATTATTACATTCCATTATTTTAAATTTATCTAATATATATATTTTAACACCTTTATCTTCCTCTACTTTAGCATTACTTAAAATGTTATCTAACTTTACTTTACCTGTTTTTAATACATAAGATAATTCATATTTATTAACACCATAATCTAGATAAATATTTTGAATACACTTAGTATAAGTATCATCACTATATTTAGTTAAAGTATTATCACACTTATCTTTTAAAATAACCTCTAAAGTATAATTATCATAAAGCTTATTATCGATTATTTTAGTATCTTCTAAAATAATTTCATTATTATCTTTATTAATACTATCTACTCTACCAATAACCTCAATATAATCATATATTCTATATAAAGAGATATCTTCATCATATACATTGATAGTTAATTTACTAGTATCTTTAAAATCTACATAACCATTAATTGAATTATCTGTAACATTATAATCTTGTAATTCAATTGTACTTTTACCGACAATCTTACTAATCTTACCATATATTTTAACAAAATCATTTTTATATTTTTTATAACTCTCAATTGGTTCATTTAAAAAGATATTGATATCAATTTGATCTAATAGCTCTTCAGAACAGGCAAAATTCTTTTCATAATTATTATCAAATATATATTCATTATCACATTTATAGACCCGATAAAAAAGGCTATTATAAACAGATACTTTATTATTTATTTTATTTTCTAAAACAAAAATAGATTTTAAATTCCACATATATGTATGGATGTAATCAACGCTATAAACTAAGACTAATAAAACAATAGGTAAATATAATAATAAAAAGATATGTTTTTTCTTATCAATTACTAAACTTAAATCTAATAAGATAATACCTAAAATAACAATTAGTAATCTAAAAATATTATAAACATTTATAAAAAATGGAATAATTATTAACAATAAACTAAATATAATAAAAAATAATCTTCTTTTTTTCATAGCATCCTCTTAATATATTATAACCCAAATCTACTAAAACAAAAAGAACAAATATTTTTTATTTATTCGTTCTCTAATTTAATCATATATGGTTCGTCTTTTGTTCCTTTTCCAGATATCTCAATATCATTATTTAGGAAGAAGACAGGACGGACATGAATATTTGCTGTATAATTAGAATCTCCAACATATCCGGTTGCATTTAAATAATGTTCATAAACCCAACCAGTATAAAAATCCCAACCATATCTGGACATAGTCCACTCATGTACACCATCGCCCTTAACGTCTGTATCATTATTACTTAAATGCATCCAACCTGTTTGACATTCTGCATATTTATTTTCAGTAACCTGACAACAAGCTTCATTACTAACAGATAAATAATAATCATGTAAATACATTAAACTTACTTTGCCCTTAAATGTTTTACTTCGTATTTCATTATTATGTCTTATATAATAAAATATTTCTCCCTTGTGTGATGAATTTTCATATTTTACTTCTACTGATTGTGCTCCTTCATCGCCTTCTTTTGCTTTTACGTCCCATATTGTTCCTTTTTTGCCAGTTTCTACTAAATACAATTCCTCTCCTGTTTGATTTGCACCTAATGTATCTTCACTTAACATATCTCCATATGTCCATGTATTATTATAAATTTTTTCTTCCCAGCCTTTTGGAATATATGATGAATTTGTTAAAAATTTATCACTACTTATAGCTTTATATATATTACTTTCCAAAAAACTTATGTCGCCCTCAGTATTATCCCACCATTGATATGTATCTTCTAATGATTCTTTTTTGATTACTTTTATTCTTCCTTCAGGAGTAACACCTATAATTCTATACATATATTTATTTTGATTATCTAGACAAGTTTGCTTATCTTCTGTTCCAAAGCATATATAGTTATCTGTTACTTGTTCGGCTGTTCCTTGGTATCTAAACATACCACCTTTTAGTTCTTTACTTAAAGTATTAGATGTATTTGTATTTCTTAAAGCAAGTTCTATTTTACTTGTACCAATTACTTCACATTTAATAACTTCAGTATCAATATCAATGTCTAACTTTTTACCAGCTAAATGAGTTTGATCTTGTTCATTATTTATGACTTTTAAATAAGAATGAATAAAATCACTACTATTATTTATTAAAGTTATATTTCCTCTAAATTCTTTAGTTGTATCAGTATTTAAATTAAATAAGTCATAAGTTTCAGATACATTTCCATAAGTTATATATAATTCTGTTTCCCCTTCTTTTAAACTAGAAATCATTGAGTCATCACTTTTTTTAGTAACTGTTACTTTAACTTCACAATCATAAGCTGTTCTCTTATCTCCTCCAGTTGCTTTTAATTCTGCAAGTTCAATACCATGCTCATATATATCATAATATTTACCTTCTTCTGTTACGGCATAATAATCTCTTTTATTTTCTAAACTCATATCTTTAGTATTTAAAATAATATGCATATTATTAGTTGTGTTTTTTAGTGCTATATTATCAATCGCAGTAGTATTTCCTTTAACATTAGTATTAGTCTTATTATTAGTAACACTTACTGAATAATAAGCATAACTTGCACTACCAATTAAAATTAAAAGTGTTAAAACTCCTAAAACTAAAACTGTTATTTTCTTCTTATCTAATTTCATAACTTTACTCCTTTTATTAATATAGCCAATTTTTTAATTATTAACCCTATTACAACTAATCTATTGTTAATTAAATTCTACAACACTTATGTTCAATAGTCAATTAGCTATATGTCAAAAAGAGTCAAGAAAAAAGATTGAAATAAAATCAATCTTCTTAAACTAACTTATTATATAATTTTACAATTTCATCAATTTCTTTTTTATTTTTAGCATCTAAATTACTAGTCATATAATTTTTTAAAATATCACGACCTAAAGTTTTTAGAGAGTTAGTAAATGCTCCAAGTTGAATTAATACTTCTTCATAACTTCTCTCATCATTAATCATACCAGCAAGTCCTCTTATTTGTCCTTCAATTATATTTAAACGTTTAACAAAATACTTTTTATCTTCTTCATCTACAATACAATTATATTTAGTCATCTATATCCTCCTACAACTTTTATATTGAAATTGTATATTTTTTTTAAGTAAATGTCAATCTTTATTGTGAATAATGTTATAACAATATTATAAAAAGCATTAATAAGATTAGCAGTGATTCTTCGTTAAGTGAATAAATAACCAAAAAAAGACAATGGTTTTCATTATCTTTTCAATGTGTTTTGTTTAGTAACTTCTACTGAATCTATGACTTCCATTACATCGTTAAGTGTTGTTTCTAAATTAGCATTATATATAAATTCAATAATTTTATCATAAGCTTCTTTAGTATTTATAGTTAATT
>CANQZN010000041.1 GCA_947628365.1 uncultured Bacilli bacterium
TCTCTTCCTAATTTTCTATATGCCATAATCCATTACTCCTTAAATGTAAGTCCTAAATCAGCAACTTTATCAAGAACTTCTTTTAGACTCTTCTTTCCTAAGTTTCTAATCTTAGTAACTTCTGATTCTCTTTTATCTACTAAATCTTGAACTGTATGAATACCAGCTCTTTTTAAACAATTATATGCTCTAACACTAAACTCAACTTCTTCAATTGGAGTTTCTAATGTTTTAGTAATTGTATCTACTTTTTTCTCTTGCATTAAACCTGAAAAATCACTAATAGAATTTAAATCAGTAATGATATTAAAGTGTTCTACTAAAATCTTTCCTGCTAATGCTAAAGCTTCTTCTGGAGTCATACTACCATCAGTAGTAACTTCCATAATTAATTTATCATAATTTTCATTTTGACCAACACGAGTATCTTCTACTTCGTATTTAACAAGTTCAATTGGTGAATATGAAGAGTCAATAGCAATTGTACCAACTGATGCATCTTCTAATCTCTTCTTATTTTCTTTAGCATCAACATATCCACGACCATTTTCAACAGTCATTTCAATATCAATTTTGCCACCTTCTACAAGGTTACAAATAACTAAATCTTCATTAATAACATCAACTTCAGTATTTTTTTCAATCATTGAAGCTGTAACTGGGCCTTCACTATCAGCATGTAATCTTAAAACTTGTTTTTCATTACTATGATTTTTAACAACTAAATCTTTAATTGCTAATACTATACTAGTAACATCTTCAACTACACCTTCAATTTTTTGAAATTCGTGAAGAACACCATCAATTCTAATACTAGTAACTGCACTTCCTGGAAGACTAGATAATAATACTCTTCTTAATGCATTACCAATAGTAGTACCAAAACCTCTTTCTAGTGGTTCTAGTTCAAATTTTCCAAAATGATTGCTTTCTTGATATTCAGTAATTTTGTATTCTGGTTTTTCAAATTTTATCATAATACAATAATCCTTTCTAACTCATTAATTTCTTGGTCTTTTAGGTGGACGACAACCATTGTGAGGAACTGGTGTTTCATCAATAATACTGATAACTTCTAATCCCGCACTTTGTAATGATCTAATTGCGTTTTCTCTTCCTGGTCCTAAACCTTTAACATAAACTTCAACTTTTTTTACACCTTGTTCAATTGCCGCAGCTGCAGCAGCTTCAGCAGTAAGTCCAGCAGCATAAGGAGTTTTCTTTTTACTACCAAGATATCCTATTCTTCCAGCACTTGACCAACTAATTGCATTTCCATCTTTATCAGAAATAGTAACTATTGTGTTATTATATGTTGAATGAATATGAGCTTCAGCTTCTGGAATATTTTTCTTAATTTTTCTTTTTCTTCTATTATATGCCATAAGTTAACCTCTACTTTCCAACCTTTTTCTTATTAGCTACAACTTTACCTTTACCTTTACGAGTTTTAGCATTTCTATTTGTTCTTTGTCCTCTTACAGGTAAACCTTTTTTGTGTCTAATACCTTCATAACAGTTAATTTCCATTTTATTTTTGATATTCATTTGAACATCACGACGTAAATCACCTTCAACTACGTATTTATCAACTTCTTTACGTAAGCGAGTAATTTCATCTTCTGTTAAGTCTTTAACTTTTTTATCTTCTGGTACACCAGCATCTTTACAAATAGTTTTTGCTAAAGGACGACCAATACCATAGATTGCTGTAAGACCTATACAAGTATGTTTTTCATTTGGTAATTCAATATTTTTAATTCTTGCCATATAAAATCCTTTCTAACCTTGAACTTGCTTATGTTTTGGATTATCACAGATAACCATAACTTTGCCGTTTCTTCTAATAATTTTACATTTTTTGCATATTTTCTTTACTGATGGTCTAACTTTCATAAATTTCCTCCATTATCTTTTATTCCATGTTATTATCCCACGTGTTAAATCATAAGGCGATAATTGTACTGTAACGGTATCACCTGGTAAAACATGTATCATATTAATACGCATTTTACCAGAAACGTAGGCTTTTACAGTATGGCCGTTTGCTAGTTCAACTAGATAATCAGAACCCTTAAGTTCTTCAACGACCTTGCCTTCTACTTCTATTTTATCATTCTTTTTTGACTCTTCAAAATTGTTTGTTTTCATAGTCTTTTTACTCTTTGCCAATATTATCACTCTCTCCTGTTAATATAACATATCCATCTTTTGTAACTAAAACTGTATGTTCAAAATGGGCACTAGGTTTTCCATCATCAGTTTTAATGGTCCAATCATCATCTTCCATATAAATATCTTCACAACCTAAATTAAGCATTGGTTCTACTGCGATTACCATTCCACTTTTAAGTCTTGTAAAATCATTTGTATAATAATTGGGAACATCTGGTTCTTCATGGACACTTGTGCCAACCCCATGACCTACTAGTTCTCTTACTACCCCTAAGTTGTTTTTCTTTGCAAAATTTTCAATCTTGCTTCCAATGTCACTTATTTTAACACCATCTTTGATAACACTCAAGCCCTCATATAGTGATTTTTTAGTATTATTTACTAAATCTTCTACTTCTTTAGAAACATGACCAACTATATAAGTATTTGCTGAGTCAGAATGATATCCTTTATAACATACACCAATATCAACTGATACAATATCTCCTTCTTTTATTTTCCTTTTAGAAGGTATACCATGTACCACTTCATCATTGATGGAGATACAGATACTTGCTGGGTATCCTTCAAAATTTAGAAATGAAGGAGTACAACCATTATCTATTATAAATTTATGAGCTATATCATTTAAAGCCTTAGTACTAATACCAGGTTTAATATTTTTAGCAACTTCTTGATGAGTTAAATAGTTAATGTACCCAGCATGTTTCATTAATTCAATTTCTCTTTCACTTTTAATACTAATCATTCAAAATTTCCTTAACTTCTTCTGTAGTTTTCTCGCTACCTTTTGTAGCATCAATCATATGTAATTTATTTTTACTTTCGTAAAATTCTTTAATCGGAGCATTATTTTTAACAAATGTTTCAAATCTTACTTTAAATGATTCTTCATTATCATCACTTCTACCTATAAGATTACTTCCACATTTATCACAAATATTATCAACTTTTGGTTTCATTTGATCATAATATTTATTATATCCTGCTCCACATTTTTCACAACTAAGACGACCTAATGCTCTATGCATCGCTTCTTCTAAATTAATATCTAAATAAATAACCTCATAATTATCTATCTTTAATTCATTTAGTAATTTATCTAACATTTGGGCTTGATTAATTGTTCTTGGAAAACCATCTAAAATAAATGAAGATTTTAAATTATTTAATTTATTTTTAATTAGTTCAAAAACAATTTCATCACTGACTAAATTACCTTTAGCCATAATGTCTTCTATTTCTAGTCCTAGTTTACTTTTTTTACTTATTTCCTCTCTTAACATATCGCCAGTAGATATATGCATATATCCTAAATCAATTAATTTTTGACTAATTGTTCCTTTACCAGCAGCCGGAGGAGCAATAAATATCACACTTTTCATCTTAATCTTTTTCTCTTTTCTTTATAACTTCGAGCCATTAAGCTACTTTCTAATTGTTTGTAAGTTTCAATTGCAACACCTACTACGATAAGTAGTCCGGTACCACCAATTGTTACTGAATTATCTAGAGAAGTAAATTTACTAATTAAAACTGGTAAAATAGCAATAATCATTAAGAAGATGCTACCAACAATAGTTAACTTACTTATGGAATTACTTATATACTTAGAAGTATCATTACCAGGTCTTATACCAGGAATATATCCTCCTCTTTCATTCAAGTTCTTACTCATCTCTTCAGGGTTCATTATCATAAATGTATAAAAATAACCGAAGAAAACAATTAATAAGAAATAAAGAATCATACCAGTGTTAGATGTATAAACAATATATTTATTAATAAAGTTCATCGCAGTCTCATTTTTTAAAAGGGCTGCAATTGTTGAAGGAATTGTAAGTAATATTTGCGCAAATATTACTGGGATAACTCCTGCCGCATTTATTTTTATTGGTAAATAACTTTGTTCAGCACCATAAGCACTAGTAGTTCTATTAGCATATTGAATAGGTATTCTTCTTTCTGCAATTTGAATATAGATAATACCAATTAATACTAATAAATACATTAATATAAAGACAATAAATAATATTATACCTAAACCTAAACTATATGTACCATTTATAAATGAATTATATGCCCCAATAAATATTCTTGGCATACTGAACATAATACCTGCCATAATTATCATTGATGAACCATTACCAATTCCTTTTTTAGTAATTTGATCACCTAACCATAAACAGAATGCTGTTCCAGCAGTCATAACTAATGCTGTTTGAACAATTTCCACAGTACCTAGTGTTTTCATAAAGAATACACATAGAGCATAACCTTGTAAAAAGGCAAATATAATAGCTAGATATCTAGTAATTTTATTTATTTTTTGTCTTCCAACATATCCTTGGTCTTTTAGTTCTTTAAAGTATGGAAAGATATCCATCTCTAATAACTGTGTAATAATAGATGCAGTTATATATGGTGAAACTCCTAAGGCAAAAATAGATACATTTTGAAGTCCTCCACCACTCATTAGGTTGAATATTTCAAGAACACCCAAACCTTCGATAACATTATCTACCCAAGGTATCGTAATGGTTGTCCCCAAACAGAACAAGCCTAAACAGGCTAAGGTAAAATAAATTCTCTTTCTTAAATCTTTATTAGATTTACTAAATAGTTGGGAAAACCCACGAAACATCTAAATCACCTCAGCTTTACCGCCGGCTTCTTCAATTTTAGTTACAGCCTTTGAAGAAAATCTTTGTGCTTTAATAGTAAGTTTCTTTTCTAAATTTCCACTTGCTAATACTTTAATACCACACAAACCTTTCTTTATTATTCCTCTTTCCTTTAAAACTTCTGGAGTAACTGTATCTCCATCTTTGAAAAATTTATTTAATTCGCTAAGATTAATAGTAGCGTATTCATTTCTAAATCTTTTATTATTAAATCCTCTTTTTGGAATTCTTCTATATAATGGAGATTGACCACCTTGGAACCATGCTGGAATAGATGCACCACTTCTTGATTTTTGACCATTTTCACCACGAGTTGAAGTTTTACCCATTCCTGATCCAGGACCTCTTCCTACTCTTTTTTCTACTTTAGTTTCTTTAGATTTTGGTAAATTTTCTAATCTCATTATAATTCCTCCACTTTCTTGCCACGAAGTTCTGCAATGTGTTCTGGAGTTCTTTGTGATTGTAATGCACTAAGTGTTGCTTTAGCAACATTTATTTGTGTATTAGCTCCTAAACTTTTAGCAACAATATCTTTAACACCAGCAAGTTCTAGAACAGCTCTAGCAGCTCCACCAGCGATAATTCCGCGACCTTCTTTAGCAGGTTTAATAAGTACAACACTTCTTCCAACTTTTCCTGTTTCTTCATGAGGAATAGTTCTATTATCGATTAAAGCAATTTTAACAACATTTTTATTAGCTGCTTGAATAGCTTTCTTAATTGCTTCAGAAACTTCATTTGCTTTACCAGTTCCAATTCCAACTAAGCCTTTTCTATTACCAACAGCTACATCTGCTTTAAAACGGAAATGTCTACCACCTTTAGTAACTTTTGTTACCTTAGATATAGAAATAACTTTTTCTTCTAATAAATTCTTTTTTGCTTCATTACTTTTTCTATTAACAACTTTTTTGTCCATAAGTCCTCCTTATATCTCTAAGCCTGCTTCTCTAGCAGCATCTGCTAGGGCACTAACACGACCATGATATAGGTATCCACCACGGTCAAAAACTACTTTGTTAATTTTAGCTTTTTTACATTTTTCAGCAATATCTTTACCTACTAATTTAGCAGCTTCGATATTACCACCATTAGAAACTTTTAAATTACGACTTGAAGAGCTTACTAAAGTTGTACCAGTAACATCATCAATTACTTGAGCATAAATTTCTTTATTAGAACGGAAAACATTTAATCTTGGCATTTCTTTTGTACCAGATAAATTTTTTCTAATTCTTCTATGTCTTACTTCACGCATAGCATTTTTTGATTCTTTTTTTATCATATTTTACCTCCTTAAGCCGCTTTCTTTCCTTCTTTACGACGAACAATTTCGCCTTTGTAACGAATACCTTTACCTTTATATGGTTCTGGTTCTCTTACTTTTCTTATATTTGCCGCAAATTCACTAACTCTTTGTTTATCAATACCTTTAACAGTGATTTCAGTGTTACTAACAAGTTCAACACTTAAACCTTCAGGTACTTCTATTTCAACTGGATGAGAGTAACCTGCATTAACAACTAATTTCTTTCCTTGAACATTGAAACGATATCCTACACCAACTGCTTCTAAACCTTTTTCAAAGCCTTTTGATACACCATTAATCATATTATTAATTAATGAATTTGTTGTACCTTGCATAATATTTGCAGTTTTTGATGGTTGCTTTTGAATAGTTCTTAAAATATTTTCTTCAACTTTTACTTCAATTAAAGGACTAACTGTAAGTGTAAGTTCTCCTTTACTTCCCTTTACTGTAACGGTATTTTCATTAACATCTACTGTTACACCTTCAGGAATATTTAATCTTCTTTCACCAATTCTACTCATAATTTACTTACCAAATATAGGCAAGGACTTCGCCTCCTAATCTTTGTTCTCTTGCTTCTTTATCAGTCATTAAACCTTTTGAAGTAGAGATTATTGCAATACCTAAGCCATTAAGAACACGAGGAACTTCTTCAGCTTTAGCATATACACGTAAACCAGATTTACTAATTCTTCTAAGACCAGTAATAACTCTTTCCTTTTTAGCACCATATTTAAGTGTTAAAGTTAATTTATCACCTTGAGTACTTTTTTCATAATTAAAATCAGCAATGTATCCTTCACGTTTTAATATTTCAGCAATACCTAAAGTCATTTTAGTACCAACTACTTCAACTGTAGGATATCTCATAATATTTGCGTTACGAATACGAGTTAACATATCAGCTATTTTATCTTGTACAAACATTTTGTTCCTCCTTCTACCAACTTGATTTCTTTACGCCAGGTATTTGACCTTTATTTGCAAGTTCTCTAAAACAAATACGACATAGTTTAAATTTACTTAAAACTGCATGTGGTCTTCCACAACGTTCGCATCTAGTATATTCTCTAGTAGAGAATTTTTGTTTTCTTTTATTTCTTATAACTATACTTTTTTTAGCCATACTAACACCTAACCTTTAAATGGCATTCCAAATGCCTTAAGCAATGCAAGTGCTTCTTCATTACTTTTTGCTGTGGTAACAAATACAATATCCATACCACGAATTTTATAAACATTATCATATTCAATTTCTGGGAAGATTAATTGTTCTTTAATACCTAAAGTATAATTTCCATTACCATCAAAAGCATGGGTAGAAATTCCACGGAAATCTCTAACTCTTGGTAAACTAACTTTAATTAATTTTTCCATAAAATTGTACATATTTTCACCTCTTAGTGTAACTTTAACACCAATTGGTTGTCCTTCTCTTAATTTAAAACCAGCAATTGATTTACGAGCAGTTGTTACAACAGCTTTTTGACCAGTTATTAATTCTAGATCTTTTTCTGCAGCTTCAACAAATTTAACATCATGGCTACCTTCGCCAACACCCATATTAATAACGATTTTTTCTAATTTAGGAACTTGCATTATGCTTTTATATCCTAATTCTTTCATTAAATCGCCTTTAATTTTAGATTCATATAATTCTTTAAAATTACTCATAAATTCACCTACTTACTAGCTTTCTTTGTAGATTTTTTTACATCCTTTTTAGGTTTTTCTTCATCTACTTTTTTAGTTTCTTTTTTAACTTCTTTTTTAGGGGCTTTAGTATCTTTTTCATTTACTAATTTAACATTTGATACATGAATAGGCATTTCAATTTCAAATATTCCACCTTTATCATTATTAGTTCTTGGTTTTGTATGTCTTTTAGAAATATTGATACCTTCAACAACTACTTTGTTAGAAGATGCTAAAGTTTTGATTACTTTACCAGTTTTACCTTTATCTTTTCCAGCTAAAACTTTGACATTATCATTAACTTTTATTTTCATATTTCCTCCTATAAAACCTCAGGAGCTAAAGATACGATCTTCATATAATCTTTTTCTCTTAATTCTCTAGCAACTGGACCTAATACTCTTGTTCCGATTGGAGATTTATCATCTTTAATTAAAACGCAAGCATTGTCATCAAATTTAATATAAGAACCATCTTCACGACGAACGCCTTCAACAGTTCTAACAATAACCGCTTTTACAACTTTTCCTTTAGGCATATTACTATTTGGAATAGCTTTTTTTACTGTACCAACGACAACATCACCAATATTACCTGATCTTACTTTACTTCCACCCATAACTTTAATAACTAATAGTTCACGAGCACCAGTGTTATCAGCAACTTTTAATCTTGTTTCTTGACTAACCATAAGTATTACCTCCTAAAGAACTACAGATTTTTGAATAACTTCTACTAATTCATATTTCTTTAATTTAGAAATAGGTTTAGTAAGTCTTATTCTTACTGTATCTCCAATTTTAGCTTCATTTTTTTCATCATGTGCATGATATTTCTTTGAATATTTAACACGTTTATTATATAGAGGATGACGTTTATAAGTTTCAACTAAAACAGTAATAGTTTTATCACATTTATCACTTACAACTTTACCAACTAATTCTTGTACTCTCTTAGTCATTATCTTTTCCTCCATCTAATTCTCTTTCTCTTAATATAGTTTTCATTTTAGCAACATTTTTTCTTAATGTTTTAAGTTCTGTTGGATGTTCTAATGTTCCGTTTGCTTGTTGCATTCTTTTTGTGAATAATTCTTCTTTAGTTTCTCTGATTTTATTTTTTAAATCTTTATCAGATAATTTTCTAATTTCTTTAATATCCACGATTATTCACCATCCTTTTTAACAAATTTACATTTGATAGGAAGTTTATGTGAAGCAAGACGTAATGCTTCTCTAGCTGTTGCTTCATCAATATCACTTATTTCAAACATAATTTTACCTTCTTTAACTACAGCAACATATTGTTCTACGTTACCTTTACCTTTACCTTGACGAGTTTCTAAAGGTTTCATAGTAAGTGGTAAGTGTGGGAATATATTTATATATACTACTCCACCACGTTTCATATAACGTGTCATGGCAATACGAGCAGCTTCAATTTGACGAGCAGATACCCAAGACCCTTCAAGAGCCATAAGTCCATATTCACCTTTAGTTAAAGTTGTATTTCCTTTTGCATGACCATCATATGTTAATCTGTGCGACTTTCTATATTTAGTCCTCTTTGGCATCAACATTTGAAGTCGCCTCCTTTTTTACTATCTTTTTACTAGGTAAGATTTCATCTTTATAGATCCATACCTTAACACCAATTTTTCCGTATGTTGTATTTGCTTCACTTTGAGCATAATCAATATCAGCACGAATTGTATGTAGAGGAACAGTTCCTTCTGTATATCCTTCGTTACGAGCCATTTCAACGCCATTAAGTCTTCCAGATACTAATGTTTTAATACCTTTAGCACCAGCTTTCATTGTATCTCTAATAGCGCGTTTTTGAGCTGCTCTAAATGGAGCTCTATTTTCAATTTGCATTGCAATATTATCTGCTACTAATTTAGCATTTAAATTAGGATTTTTTTCTTCTAAAATGTTAATAAATACTTCTTCATTAACAAGTTTTGCAACACGTTTACGTAGAGCATCAATATCTTCACCACCACGACCAATAATAACACCTGGTTTAGCAGTTTTGATTGTTACATCAACTCTATTTTTCTTTCTTTCAATAATTACAGAAGAAATACTTGCATCTTTAAGATTACTTAAAATATATTCACGAATTTTAATATCGTTATTTAATTTATCAGCATAATCTTTTTTTGCGTACCAACGAGAATCCCAGTCTTTATTAACACCTAAACGATATCCAACTGGATTAACTTTTTGTCCCATTATGCATTTACTCCTTCCTCAACCTTATTATCAGTTACAACTACTTTAATATGGCTTGTTCTTTTATCATGTCTGTCAACATTTCCACGGCTTGCAAATTGAATTCTTTTTAAAGTACGACCGGGATTAACAAAACACTCTTTTATTACTAAATCTTCTTCTTTAGCGCCATTATTATTAACGGCATTTGCTACTGCTGAATTTAAAACTTTAAGGATCATACCACTAGCTTTTGTATTAGTAGTTTCTAATATTCCTCTTGCAGTTTTAACATCTTTTCCTCTAACTAGATCCATTGTCATTCTTGCTAGGCGAGGTTTAATAATTGCACCTTTATGTATTGCATAAGCTTCCATTATTTATTACCTCCTCCAGCATGACCTGTAAATTTACGAGTTTGAGAAAATTCGCCAAGTTTATGACCAACCATTTCTTCAGTTACATAAACAGGAATAAATTCTTTACCATTATGAACTGCAATAGTATGACCAACGAAGTCAGGATATATTGTACTTCTTCTTGACCAAGTTTTAATTACAGATTTTTTATTTTCAGCATTCATATTTTTAACCTTATTTAAAAGTGATTCTTCAACATAAGGTCCTTTTTTCAAACTTCTTGCCATATTATCCTCCTATTTTAGTCTTCCTACTTATAATTAATTTTTCAGAAGCTTTCTTAGATTTACGAGTTTTATGACCAAGGGCTGGTTTACCCCATGGAGTCATAGGACTCTTACGACCAACTGGAGCTCTTCCTTCTCCACCACCATGTGGGTGATCATTAGG
>CANQZN010000042.1 GCA_947628365.1 uncultured Bacilli bacterium
GCGTACCTATCGGATAATTACTTTCTAATTCTTCTAAAGTGGTAAAACTCCCTAATATAGAAAGTGGTGCCCCAGTTGGGCCGGTTGGACCAGTGGGACCAGTTATTCCCATTATATTTCCACAGCAACAGTTTATAAAACGATAACTATCTTGTGCTTGTTTTACTTTTTGCACTGCTTTTGCATATGCATCCATTTTAAACAACTCCTTATAGTAATTTATGTATAAAAAGTTGATTTGTTTTATAATTTAAAAAAAGTTACAAAACTTTAATTATTTTGTAATCTTTTTATCTTTTTTAATTATAAATCTATCTAAAGAACTAATTAATTCTGGTAAAATTAGTAATATTAATATAGTTGAGCAAATAGTACCTTGAGAAATAGTTGTACATATTTTAGAGGCTATTTCAGAGCCAAAATACCCTACTACTAGAGTTACTAAAGATAAAATAGATGCACTAGTTATAATTGTATGAATTGATTTATTATAAGAATTAATAACAGATTCTTTAATATCCATTGTTTTTCTTGATTCAACATAATATGAAGTATATAAAATAGCATAATCTATTGTTGCACCCATTAAAATACTTTGAACTATTAATAGAGAAATAAAGTACACACTACCACCTTCAAATGATAAGATGCCCATTGTTAAATAAACTGCTGTTTGAATTAAGAAAACTAAAATTATCGGAATTAAGAATTTTTTAAATGATATAGCGACTACTACAAAGATGAAAATGATAGTTAAAAGCGTAATAAAATTAAGTTCTTTTTGAAAAGTTGTACTAATATCATAAGCCATTGGTGAATTACCAACTACATAAATATCATCTTGTTGTAAATCATTTTTAATATTTTTTATAAAATCAAAAGTTTCTTTCCCTTCAGGTGAATAACTAGTATTTAAAACTGCTCTTGAATAATCATCACCTAGAAGTAATTCTTTGGCGTCTTTAACTGTATCTTTAGAATCTAATATATTATTTCTTCTTTCAGTAGTTAAAAAATCATTAAAACGAGTATCATTAATAATATCATTGTTTAAGTAGTTAACAAACTCTTCAATAGAAAGACTATAATTTTCATCATAATTATTAACACTACCATAATAAATATAAACTAAATCAATTAAATTTTTATCAAGATTATTAGTTAATTTAGTTACTAAATTATAAAGTTCTTCTTTGTTATATTTAACTTTGTTAAGAGAGTCCTTCATAATCTTATTAATTGTATTAATTTTGGTAATCTTATCTTTAGTAAGAGCCTCATTATATTCTTTATTATTTACTACATTATTAATTAAAAATTGTATAAATTCATAATAAGATAACTTAATATCTTTCTTTAAATAATTAATATCATATAATGAATATAAAAGACGAATATCACTTTCATTAATACCCAGTAAACTAGACATACTACCACTATCTAATAAAGTATTATCTAAAGTTAAATTCATTATATTTTCACATAATTTTAAATTATTTATTGTTTCACTATTTATATTGTTACTAATTAGTTCGTTATCAACATTACTTAAAATAAATTGTACAAATTCATATGGAGTAAATACCCAGTTGTCTATATTACCATTATTATAATCAATAAAAGCATAGATTAGATATAATTTACTTTCATCAATTTGAAATAAAGAAGCAATATTAGAGGCACTAAACTTAGTATTATTATCCATAATCATACTATTTTGACTAAGACTTATTAGTAAATTTAAATCAATATCATCTAAATAATGTGTATTTTGTCTTAAATATAAGCTTGTTTCAATTATTTCTTTTAAAGTAAATGTTGAACCATTATCTACACTTCCATATTTAAGAGTAAATAAATTGCCAACTAATTCTTTATCAATGCCAAAAATATTGGCTATTTCTTCGATTTTGGCATTTTTCATAATTAAATCTTTATTAGATAAATTACTTATTAAAGATAAACTACTTAAATCTAAATTAGATCCATATTTACTACTAGAAACAAAATTATTTAAGAAATTAACAAAGTCACTTAACGAAATTTTAGTATCAGTACTAAGGGAATTATAATACACTAATAAATCATTAACAGACTCTTCATCAAGTTCAAAAATATTAGCAATATCTTTACTTGTTTTTTTACTATTCATTAACTTATTATCAGTAAAATTAATTAACTTATCAATATTATTTTTAGTCGTCTTATTTATTTTTTCATTCATTTCTTTATTTTGATAAACATCCTTTTTAATAAAATTTAATAATGAATTTAAATTAATTTTATTATCTTCTTTAGGATTGTAATAGTGATAATAAATAATTTTAGTAAGATAATCTTCAATACTTACTGATGAACCTAAATCATCTAATTTAGTATTTAATTTATCAAAGGTTAAATTTTCATTAATTGTATTACCATAACATAAAACATCATCAATCATTTTATTACCATCTAACTTATGACAATAATCATTAATAATACTCTCATATTTATTATTATAAACAATAGCCATTTGATTATTAGTTTGGAATATTTTTCCTACTTCATCAGTTTCTGCATCAGTATATAAAATACCAAGATTACCTTTCATAATAATACTTATAATAAAAATTATGCCAAATAAACTAATACCATAATAACGGAAATGATAGGCAAATTTACCTAATTTATCCATATTAAATACTGGTCTTTTCTTTTTAGTTTTAATAATATATTTATCAAACATTAATATTAATGCAGGTAAACAAGTAAATATTGTTAATAAACTAAATAAAACACCTTTTGCTAAAACTAAGCCTAAATCCCTACCTATTGTAAAACTCATAAATACTAAAGCAATTAAACCAACAATAGTTGTAACTGAACTACTAGAAATAGATAAAAATGATGAGTATAAAGCTTTTTTCATTGCTTTGACATTATCTTTTTCTCTTGTCTTTTCATCACGATATCTATTCATTAACATTATGGAATAGTCCATTGATAAAGCAAGTTGTAAAATCGCGGATATAGCACTAGTGATACTGGAAATAGATGGAAAAATAATATTGGTTCCTTTATTAATAAAGACAGATAAACCAATAGCAATTAAGAATAATATTGGTTCTAAGTAAGAATCACACATAATTATTAAAATAATTAAAGCACAAAAGATAGCTAAGAAGACAATCCAAAGTGGTAAAACATCTTTATTTTCATCTGCTATATCACCACCTGTATATATTTTATAATCTTGATACTTATCCATTATTTTTTTATAAAGATCACTTGCTAATTTAGAATCAGCATTTTCTTTCATATTAATAACATATAAAGTATGATTATCTTTATTGTATTTATCAGTATCATCATAATCTACACTACTAACATTTTCTAAATTATTTAATTCTTCATATATTTTAGTTTTCTCTTCCTTAGTTAAATCATCAATCATTAAATTTAAGCTACTAACTTGATTATCACTAAATTCCACATCCATTTTATCCATACCTTGACGTGTTTCTGATGAAGCAGGTAAATATTTAGAAATATCTCTATTTATTGTTACTTTGGTATCTAAATAAAAACATACTCCTGTAATGATAATCATTATAACTAGAATAATATTTCTTTTATCTACTAAAAAATCAGTTATTTTTTTCATCCAAATATCTTCCTTTCAAAGCGAAATCTATTTCATTTTACTCTTTATATATTAATATATGAACTACAAACACCTAGACATTGTTAAAATTTATACATTGTTCATTTATTTGTTAAAATATGATATAATGGTTTTTGGTGATGTATTATGAAATTAAAAGAAACTAATGCCGGCAGTAAAAAAACAATTGATTTAATTAAGAAAACTTTTGCTGAATTAATTGAAGAAAAAAGAGAAATCAAAAGTATTACTGTTACTGAACTTGTCAAAAGAGCGAATTTGACTCGTGGGGCTTTTTATTCTCATTACGATAACATTTATGAAGTAGCTCAAGATTTTGAAGAAGAAATTTTAAAACAAGTTTTTGATGGAGAGGTTACTATTACCTCTAAAGATGATATGTATGAATATTTTGATAAAATTTTTAATTATTTAAAAGAAAATGAAAATATTTACACTAAGTTGTTATCATCAAATGAATCTATGTTATTTATAAATAGACTAAATGTTAAAATATGTGATTCTCTATCTAATAATTTAAAACACCCTAGTAATCACTTAAATATAATATTTTTTACTGATGGCATAATTCATTTAATATTTAAATATTTTCGTAAAGAAATTAATGAAAATTTAGATGAAATAAGAGATTATGTTAAAGAGCTCGCTAATCATATATTTTTTGAAAATTAAAAACTTGCAATAACGCAAGTTTAAATTTTATATATATTTTTAAGTACTGTTCTTTTTAATTCAAGTTTTCTCTCTTCTGGTATAAATGGGAAAAATTTGCTTTCGCTTTCCTTATTATCTAAATAAATAAATCCACAAATAGCAGGAATCATTGATAAATATATGCCATTAAGTATATTTTCATTGATTACAGTATCAGTTTCAGATAAATAGTTAATAATAGCTTCTTGATATTTTCTTAATATTTTTTTCATTTCTATTAAAACTGCTTTTTTATCTATATATTTGAAAATCTTATCACCCATGGCTAAGCCAAAAATAGCATCAGCAGAAGTCAAATATTTACCATCATCAGTAATTGCATGGCCATTAATTGCATCAATATCAAAATATATTTTTTCAGTAATATTATCAAAGTAACTATATCCTTCTAAAATAGGTAAACTATCAGTTATAATATATTCTTGATCATATAAAAATTTATTCGGTAACTTACCTTCTTCATATCTTTTAATAAAACTTCTTAAATTATGGTCCGTTTGATTAGCCCACATTTCCATTACAAATTCATTAGTATCCTCTTTTACTTCTATTTCATCTTCTAAAGGAATATTAACCTCTATTAATCCCTTAGATGAAAATGGTAAAATTATTTCTTTTTTTAAATTTACTAATTGCATAATTTTCAAATCCTTTCATGCATTGAATATACTAACATATTAATTTTACTAAAGCAATAAAAATGTTATATTGAAATAGTCAAAATTTGAATTAAATGTTATAATTAAAATTGGTGATAATATGAAAATATATATAAAAAAATTTATTAGAGATCTAGAAATAAAAATAAAAAATAAACATCTATTTACTAAAGAAGAAATTACTATTATTAAAGATAAAATTATTTATTTTCAACATGAGAGATTAATTCACTTACTTGTTACTCTATTTTATGCTTTATTTGCTTTATGTTTTTTAGCATTAAGTTTACTTTCACCAATATTTTTAATTATTTTCTTTATCTTACTAATCTTCTTAATATTTTATGTTAAACATTATTTCTTTTTGGAAAACGCAGTTCAATATATTTATACATTATATGATAAAATTCTTAACTGCAAATAAAAATGGCACACTTGGTGTCATTTTCTTTTTATTTTTACTTTCGTTATTTTTCTTGTATTATTAGATAATTGTTTTGGGTCAACTAGAGAAGGTGTATCTAATAATTCTCTATTACTATCATCAACTAACATACCATCTATTTTCACTTTAGGCAATTCTTTATCTATGGTGTCTACTATTCGATTTTCAATAAATTTGATATTTAAATCTCTTTGAATTTCTTCAAGAAATATTTTAGCTCTTTTAATTCCTAAATTAAGAACTGTATCGTCTGAATAAATCATTTTTAAAGCTGTAAAAAACATTAAGTCATTGCACAAATCCCAATCTTCTTGAGATAATTTATTAACTTTTTCAAGTTCTTTGGTATTATATTCACTTTTATCTAAATTAACTAATTCATATATATAAAGTTTATCATTTTTACGATAGCCAAAACAATCATAGATTTCTTTATCGTATTCAACTAAGCCATTTGTCGTATTTACATAAATATTTTTCCAACTATCTTTACCAACATTTATAGCAATAACACCATATCCTCCTATTTCTTCGCCTTTATCATCTACAAGGCTTCTATAACCACCAGCACAACCACGATATAATCGTCTCATAAAAGAAACCATTCTATTACTAAGACGAGATAATAATTGTTTCGTATCCATATAAGATGCAATTGGTTTAACAGCATATTCTCCTACTCTTTGCATATATTCTTGAAGTTCTACATCAGGATATTTTATTTCATACCACTTAACAATATAATCAAGTAAATATTGCATTCCATCAATACTTAATATAGGATCATAACCATCTTTAATCATATCTTTATATTTTTTTAAAAAATCTTTATTCTTTTTTAAATCATATAATTTTTTATCTTGTTTTCTAAGTCTTGTTTCTTCTTCTAATGTCATTATATGTCCTTCTTTCTTGTAAAGTTTATTTTAGCATATCAAACATACAATAGCAATCAAAAATGACTTATTTATTTTTAATTTTTCTAAACACTGGATGTCTTAAATGATTATTTTTAGTTCGCTCTAAGTATTCAATTTCACATATAATATTTTCAGAAATATAATTTACATCTTTTTCATTATAATCTATAAAAGGACTTTTAGTATTTTTATATTTTTTTAATTTTTCATATATTTCTTTTTTCTTACTCATTACTACTTTACCCACATAAGATAATTTATTATTTTTCTTTTCTCCTAAAATAAGAGATACTGTATTATTCTTATTATTAATAAAACCACCAATAACAAAATCATCCATTTTAATGTTCTTTATTTTAATCCAATTTGAACTTCTAGTATTAACTTCATATTTACTATTTTTATCTTTAGCTACTATTCCTTCTAGTCCAACATTTTTAATATATTTAAATAATTCTTTACCCTTTTCTTCAATATATTTATTTTTAACAAAGACATCATTATCTTTAAATTTACTTAATATTTGTTTTCTTTCCATTAAAGTTAAATCACCTAAATATTTATCTTCATATAAAATATCAAAGCAAACAAACACGACTGGATTTTCTTCACTTTGCACCTTTATTTTATCTTTATCTTTTAAATGATTTCGCTCTTGTAATTTACTAAACGAAGGTAAATTATTTTGAAAAGAAACTATTTCACCATCAAAAATTGTATCAGTTTTAACTAGATATTTTATCTCTTGTAATTCTGGAAATAAAAAGGAAACATCTTGTTTATTTCTTGTTTGCACAATAACTTTTTTAGGACTTGCAAATATAACCGCTCTAATACCATCAAATTTTATTTCAAATATATGCTCCTTTGAATCAAATGGTTTTGGTACTTCTTTTAAAAGCATTGGTACCCAATTTTTATCTTGCCAAATATTCATTTTTTCAAACTCTTTTCTAAAGCCTCAAGTAAATCATTGATTTGTTTTTTCGGTTTCTTTTTACTTTTCTTAATTTCTTTGCCTTCTAATTTAGCATCAATGGCGTCTTTAATATTATTTTGATATTCATCTTGATATTTATCTGGTTCAAACTTACCTTTTCCTTCTTCAATTAGTTTAATGGCTAAATTTAGTTCTCGTTCATTAACTTTAGGGTTTACCTCTTCTTCTGGTAAAATAACTTCTTCTTTGAAAAATAAAGTAGTCATAATAATACCAACACTCGCAAATCTTAAAATACAATAATAAAATTTACTACCTATAATAGTTTTAGCAAGAGCAACTTTTTTTGTTTTCTTTAATGCCTCACAAAATAAATTATATGCTTTACTACTCTTCTCAGTTTCTAATATATAACTTTTCTCAAAATAAGTTGGATCTATTTCTTTTAAATCGATAAAAGAAACTATTTCTATTTCATGTTCATTTTCTGGTTTTAATTTATCTAATTCTTCTTTGGGAAATGTTAAATATTTATCTCTTTCATATTCATAACCTTTAATAATATCTTTTTCTTTTAAAGCTTTCTTACAATGTTCACAATATTTAACATAACTAATACGATTTAGACAAGTTTTATGTAATTGATTAAAAGAGGTATCATTGTTTCTAATAATTGGGTTCATAAGTATTGGAATATTAACAAGGCCAAAAGAAATACTACTATGAATATTAGGCATATTATCACCATTAATTATTATGGCAATTTTAATAGTTTTTATGTAATATTAATATTGGCTTTATTTGCTTGTAATAATTGTTTACCTCTAGGTATTTTATATATCTTATTATCTTTTAAAAAGTTAGCTCCAGTTTGTTTAAAATAAAATTTAACATGATATTTTTGACAACTATTTCTAATATTTAATATCCAATTATAATCACAAAGACGAGCATTATCTCCTGATTCACCACCACAAGTAACTTTATCTATTAAATCAGTTTTTAAATAATTATCTAAATTAATATTAGATAGTATTGGTTCACAAATAACTTCTTTATGTTTAATAGGTAACTTTAAAAATATTGGTAATCTTGCATCAGCCATTTCTTGATTTTCACAAGTAGTACAAATAGTAACATTATCATAACCATCTTGCCAATCACTTGGAATACAGTCTAAAAATCTTTCAATTCTTTTAGTAATAACATAAAAATGGACATCCCTTCTTGTTTTTATCATTTGCCAAATATCAGCCCGCCAATTATCGGCTTCAGGAATAAAGAAATCAGATGTCATACAAACATATACTATATCTCCACTTGGTATATAATATTTCCCATTTTTATATTTTCTTATGCCTAAATTAAAATCATTAGTTTTACTAATAACATTACTATCTTTATTATATAAAGCATCTCTTCTAAACATATAACAATTAACACATCCAGCACTCTTTTTATGACAACCATGCCAAGGATTCCAAATCATTAAATCACCTATTTCGCATATATTTTAACATATATTCATTGTTTTTTGACATAATAGCTTATTTTTGTTAAAATGTTTCATTGTGTGACCAAGAAGGAGGAAATATGAGTGTTTTTAACAATTTAGATTATAACAATGAAAAGATAATTACTGAATTTTTTGATAATCAAAACCATTATCATCGTTTAACATTATCTAAATCTTTATTTGCTCCTTTAAACAAAGATCAATACTTTTTAAAAATGTATACTTATGACTATAATGGAAATTACACTTGTCAAGGATATACTTACTTTTATTTAGATGATTTAAATAATGCAAGTATTTTTATCGGAGCCTATGTTAAACCGGAATTTAGAGGCCAAGGAATAAGTAGTTATTTAATTGCGAATTGGATTAATATCTGTGCAAATGAAGGATATACTAAATTAGCAACCAATAAAACCCAAAAGAAACCATTTTTATTATATCTTTTAAAAACATTTGGTTTTGAAATTGACAACGTTAATCAATATAGTGTATGTTTTGATAACATTTTTATCTATCGTAATTTTAATGATAAAGAACATAAATATGTTTTATTTAAAAGTCCTTCTCATGCTAAATATTTTGAAAATTCCAAAGTATATAAAAATGATAATTATGTTATTTTAAATCCAGAACATCCTAATATGAGTTTAGAAGAATTAAAAAAGATTAGTGATTCACCAGCATTAATTAGTGATAGATCACTGCAATTTTTAGATCAAGTTTTATTATCTAGAGAATATACCTTACAAGATGAAAATAAAGCTTGTCAAAGAGTATTAAAAACTAAAAATAAATATAGAAAATAATCATTTTATGATGGTTATTTTTTATTTTTGTATAAATTTTAGAAAATATAAAAGACTATATATAGTGATATTATGAATAAAGATAATAAAGAAATAATAATAGCCAATGTAACAATTTCTAATCCCCAAAAATTAATATTTAAAAATCCTAATATAACTAAATTAGATATTGTTAAGTATTATAATAAGGTAGCAAATTATATGTTACCATATTTAGACAAAAGAATTATCAGTGTTATTAGGTGTCCAGATGGTGTTAATGGTGATAAATTTTTTAAAAAACATTTAGAAAACAAAAATAAAGGCATTGGTAAGATTATTTTAAATAATGATAAAAATAATAAAGAAGATTACTATTATATAAAAAATGTAGAAGGCCTTATCAGTGAAGTACAAATGAATAGTTATGAATTTCATACATGGGGAAGTAAAATTAATTCTCTAGAGCATCCCGATATAATGGTATTTGACTTAGACCCTGATGAGTTGTTAGATATAGAAAAATTAAGAGAAGGTGTTAAAGATTTAAAAAGTATTTTAGATGAATTAAACTTAAAGTCTTATCTTAAAACTAGTGGTGGTAAAGGTTTTCATATTGTTGTACCGATTAATAAGAAAATGACTTGGCGTAAATTTAGAAAAACTGCAAGAGATATTGCTATCTTAATGGAAGTAAAATGGCCAGATAAATATACAAGTAATATCAGAAAAAATAAAAGAAAAGGTAAAATATTCATAGATTGGGTTAGAAATACTAGATCATCAACAAGTGTTGCTCCCTACTCTATTCGTTTAAGAAATAAATGCGCAATATCTATGCCAATTAAATGGAGTGAACTTGATAAAGTTAGAC
>CANQZN010000043.1 GCA_947628365.1 uncultured Bacilli bacterium
GTAATATATAATTATCTTATAAAATAAAGGAATGATATTTTATGAGAATAATTAACAAAAAATATTTATTAATAATATTGTTGGTAGGAGTAATCATAACTGGTGTCATAGTAGCAAAACCAAAAGAGGAAGTAAAGTTAGATAATGTAATACTAAAACAAGGGGTAAATAATAAAACTTTTGCCATGTATAAAGAAGAAGGAAATGATTATGTTCCGGTAACAGATAATAAATTCCCGGATATGTATGTACTAAATCTAACAAAATCAAAATGTATAGATAATAAAGGAAATGAATTAGATGGAGTACTCAGTTATGAAAATGATAAAGTAACAATAACAAGTGGTAATACAACATATTGTTATTTATATTTTGACAAAAGTTTAGGATTAGAAATAAAAGAAGAGAAGCCAAACAAATTAAGTGAAGATGTAAAAGGAGCTATGTATCGTTTTCAAGGACAAGCAAATGATGAGGTTCAAAATTATATTTGTTTTGGAACAAATAATAAAGAAGAATGTGTAGAAAATCCAGATCATCATATGTATCGAATAATAGGAATAGAAGCAGAAACAGGAAGGGTTAAAGTAATAAAAAAAGAAGCTTTAAATGAAACAGTACAATGGTGGGATAATTATGATGAAGATAAAACATTCCCGGAAAGTAGAATATATGAAGCACTAACTAAATTTTCAAACAATAAAGACTATGTCCCAGAAGGTTGGGAAGAAAAGATATCTAATAATACATGGACATATGGAGATATGTGGAATAATGATACACTAGGAGCAAAACAAACCGGAGCAGGATTATATCAAACCGAAACAGGAAAGAAAGCAACAAAGTGGCATAATTATGCAGTAGAAGGAACACCTGGAGCGCTACCAATGACAGTAGGGCACGGAGATTCGCCATATATAGGTAGTATAGTATATTATACAAATGGAAACGGAAATTGGACAGAAAAGTTTGAAGGGAAAGTAAGTTTAATGTATCTACATGATTATTATTATTCAGTAAGTGATGATGCCAATTGCCAATATGATCAAAGTAATTATGATGTATGTAAAACTGGATGGATGCATTTAAGCCAAAATGATACTAGTGCACCTAGAGTTCACGAGTGGACAATGTCGCGTAACGGATGGACCATTTACTACGGGTTCTTCTTTGGGTTTGACATTAGTAGTAGCGGTGATGCCACCGTTGGTCCATTGAATGAAAGTATTTCGGTGCGTCCAGTATTCTTTATTAATGCGTCACAAACTTTAAAGGATGGAATTGGAACAGATAGCGATCCTTTTATAATAGAATAGAAGTATTCAACAAAATAATTACTGAGTAAAAATTTAAAATCTATCATACATATAAAGTCTAAGTAATGTATTAAAATCCACATTCTTTTCTCTATAAATATTTTTAAATTTATCTTTTAATTGCATACTATTCATAAAATATCTCCATATAATCCATTACTTCTTTTTTAATACCCATTTTATCAGCATATTTAGATAATTTAATAAGATCTTTATCTTTTCTTTTAATATATTCTCTGATACTATATTTAACAAGTTCAGAATCCATTCTATTTTTAGATCTAATAATATCACATATACATCTTTCAATATCATATACTCTTACTTTATTACCCATTGGAGTCTCTACTTCTGTAAGACCTAATTCATATAAATCATCTGAAACGTAAAATACATTATGATTTTTAAGATGTTTACTATTGTATGTTTTTCTAACCGTTATATCATATTTATCATTTGGGGCTTTAATAGAAAGTCCATGAAAATAAAGTGCAGTCATATGAGAAAATATTGTATTGGGCATACTAAGACTAAAAACATAATAAATATCTGCTATTTTACTAGAATCAATATAAATACCATTAGCAACTTTTTCTACTATACCTTTTTTCCACATAGTATTAAGATACATTCTATGAATGCCAAAATTATCAAGCTCTTTTGAAGTAACATAGCCATTGTTCATTTTTATAATTGATTCAATAATTTCAATATTGCTTTCTTCTTTAAATTTCTTTATTTTCACTCTTTCCATAAATATCCTTTTTGACAAAACTACTGATATTTTATTATTTTTCAGTAATTTTGTCAACGCAATAAAAATGTTAGAAATTTATTTCTTATACTCTAAAATAATCAATGCTTAGTATTTAAAATAATTTGATAGCAAGTTTTCAAATAAACAAAAGATAAGATGAAGCCAAGGAAAAAATATAACCTAAATGTTGGAAGTTAACAACATTTTTTTGAATAAAACTTGACACCGGGGGGGGTAATATATAATTATCTTATAAAATAGAAAGAAGATATTTTATGAGAATAATTAACAAGAAATATTTATTAGTAATATTTTTGGCGGGAATAATACTAACTGGTGTCATATTTTTGAAACCAAATCATGAAGTGAAATTAGATAATGTTATATTAAAACAAGAAGTTAATAATAAAACAATGGCTATGTATGTTGGTAGAGATAATAATTATGAAGAGTATGAAGGTAATTCTTTTCCAAAAGGATATAGATTAAATCAAAATAAAAGCAAATGCATAGATAATAATGGTGCAGAAATAAATAATGCCTTAAAAGAAGAAAATGGAAGTATATCTTTAACAACTAATAAAAGCAGTTATTGTTATTTATATTTTGATGAAAAAGAAAATTTGAGTAATATATGTAACGGAAGTACTATGCAAGAGTGTGTGAGTAATGAAAACCAGCTATCAAAAATAAAAACCATAGAAAACATGACAAATGAAATAACCAGTGAATTATATCGATACCATGGGTTAGAAGTAGATAATTATATCTGTTTTGGAACAGATGATAAAGAAACATGTTTAAGTAATCAAGATAAGTACCTATACAGGATAATAGGAATAACAGAAGAAGGCAAATTAAAGTTAATAAAGAATACATCTATCGGAACAATGCAATGGAATAATAAATCAACTAAAGAAGATTGTGGTGAAGATGGTGAAAAATGTAATTGGGAGAATAGTACAATAAAAACATATTTAAATGCAGATTTTTTAACTGATGAAGAATATATACCTACTGGATGGCAAGATAAAATAGCAGAAGTAAATTGGAATGTAGGAATAACTAAGTCATTTAGTGACCAACCATATGCCCAAAAAATATATGAAAAAGAAAGTAATAATAAAACAACAGAAGCATCTAAAATCGGTTTAATGTATATGAGTGATCATTATTATGCCTATGATGATGGGAAAGGTGCAACAAATTGTGATGATTTTTATTGCAATAGTTGGATTTTTTATCATACTGCTTATGAATGGACAATGACATTTGTTGGATATGATTCAAGTCGTAAAGAGATAGCAACTGGAATAGTTTATCTTGATCAAATTGGTACTCAGCCTATTACTAGCGTATGGAATGTTAGGCCTGTATTTTACTTAATAAATAAAATAGATTTAAAAGGTTTAGGTACAATCGATAACCCATATTTAATAAGTAATTAATTTTTGTCAAAAAAATATCTAAAAATCTATAAAAAAATACGCAAAATATATAGAGCATGTTATAATATTTTAGGGGAGTAAAATGTTATGTATGTGCCACTTAAAGTAACAACTGATTATAGTATTTTAAAGAGTTTAATTAAAGTAAAAGATTTAGTTGCTTTTTGTGTGAAAAGTAACATTAAAAGCTGTGCAATTTGTGATAATAATTTATTTGGTGCAATAGAGTTTTATAAATTATGTAAATTAAATAATATTAAACCAATTATTGGTCTTGAAATAAATATTAATAATAATAAAGTATATTTGTATGCTGAAAATTATTTGGGATATAAAAACTTACTTAAAATAAATACAATCATAACTGAAAGAGAGATTAGTATTTTTGAGTTAAAAAATTTAAGTAGTGATATTCTTACAATAATTCCATATGCTAGTCTTGTATTATTTAATGATTTATCATTTTTTAGTCATTTATTTGTTGGTTATGAAAATGAAAATGAACTAAAAGCTAGTTTAATAAAAACTAATAATGTAGTTTTCGTTAATGATATAAAAATGTTTAATTTTAAAGATCAAGAATATTTAAAATATTTAGATATTATAAATAGTAGTGAAGATGAAAAATATTTAAATAATTATTTTAATTATGCAAGTCTTACTGAATTTGATTTAAAACAATTAGATATAGTTAGTAATCTACTCAATGTTGAATTAGATTTTAGTAAAAAATATATTCCTAAATATTGTGATAATTCTTTTGAGTTTTTGACTAGTTTGTGTCTTAAAGGACTAAAGAAAAGATTAAATGGTAAAGTAGATAAGAAATATTTAGATAGATTAAAATATGAACTACAAGTTATTAATAAAATGGGCTTTGTTGATTATTTTTTAATTGTGTATGACTATGTTTTATATGCGAAAAAAAATAATATTTTAGTTGGTCCTGGAAGAGGCAGTGCAGCAGGATCTTTAGTAAGTTATGTAATAGGTATTACAGATATAGATCCTCTTAAATATAATTTATTATTTGAAAGATTTTTGAATTATGAAAGAGTTAGTATGCCTGATATTGATATTGACTTTGATAATACCAAAAGAGATATGGTTATAAATTATGTTAAAGAAAAATATGGCAGTTTAAATGTTTCTGGTGGTATGACTTTTGCTACATTTAAAACAAGATTAGTAATAAGAGAAATTGGTAAAATATTAAAAATAGATGAAAGATTATTAAATAAGTTTTTAAAAGTTTTAAATCGTAATGGTGATTTACAAAGTAATTTAAAGGATGAAAATGTCAAAAAATATTTAAGTAGTTATCCAGAATTAAAAAAATTATATAATATATGTATGCATTTAGAGGGTTTAAAGAGAAATATTAGTACTCATGCTGCTGGTATTGTTATTGCAAGTATTCCACTTGATGAAATAATTCCGATGTATAAAAATAAAGATGTCTATTTAACTGGGGTAGGTATGGAATATTTAGAGGATATTGGCCTACTTAAAATGGACTTTTTAGCCCTTAAAAATTTAAGTATGATTAGTAATATAATTAAAAATATTCCCGGATTTAATTTAAATGAAATTTCTCTTGATGAAAAAAAGGTTTATGAATTATTTTGTAAAGCTGAAACAGAAGGAATATTTCAATTTGAAACACCTTCTTTTAAGAGTATGCTTGTTAAATTTAAGCCAAGAAATTTTAATGAATTAGTGGCCAGTATTGCTCTTGTAAGACCAGGACCATCTAAAGAATTAGCAACATATATTAAAAGAAAAGATGGACTAGAAAAAATTACTTATTATCATGATTCCCTAAAGGATATTTTAGAGGAAACTTATGGTGTTATTGTATACCAAGAACAAGTTATAAATATCTTAGTTAGGATGGCTAAATTTAGTTATGCCGAAGCCGATAATATAAGAAGAGCTATGTCTAAGAAAAAGATTGATATTATTTTAAAAGAAAAAGAAGATTTTATTAAAAGAAGTATCCAAAATGGCTATGATGAAAATTTAGCCAAAAATATTTTTGAACATATTGAATCATTTGCATCTTATGGTTTTAATAAATCTCACTCTGTATCTTATGCTTTAGTGTCTTATCAAATGGCATATTTAAAAGTTCATTATAAAGCTTTATTTACTTTTGAAATGCTTGATAATGCTTTGGGTAGTACGGAAAAAATTAAAAGTTATTTAATTGAACTTAAGAAAGCCCATTTTAAAATAAATGCTTGTAGTATTAATAATTCAGAAGAAAAGTTTACTCTTAAAAATGGCCTTATTTATTTACCTTTTAAAATGATTAAAAATATTCCAGAAGCTTTAATTAATAATATAATTGAAGAGCGAAATAAAAATGGTAAATTTGTTGATGTTTATGATTTTTTTCGAAGAACAAATTTATTTATTTCAGAAAAAGAATATCTTATGTTAATTAAAGCTGGATGCTTAAATGAATTTTCTCTAAATAATCAAACTTTAGTAAATAATTTAGATAGTCTTCTTACATATGGCCACTTATATAATGATTTAGGGGAAGATGCTTTAATGCCAGATGTCAAAATAGAGAGTGAATATGATAAAAATATTTTAAGAGAAAATGAATTAAATAGTTATGGGTTTTATATAACAAATCATCCAGCCAGTAAATATAATGGTAATAATATAACAAAGTTAGAGAATTTAGAAAAAAATGTCTTTAAGAATATTTTTTGTTATGTATTAGTGGAAAATATTAAGAAAATTAAAACGAAGAAAAATGAAGATATGGCTTTTATGAGTGCCAGTGATGAGAGTGCCACTGCTGATTTTACTATTTTTCCTAGAAGTTATTATTTGTTACAAAATGTTGAGAAAAATGATATGATAAAAGTATGGGGTACTGTATCAAAAAGATATGATAAATATAGTATTATAGTAAACAATATTGAGAAGGAGTAAAGTATGGAAGAGTTAGTTAGATTTTTAAAAAGCATTAATTTTGAATACACAGATGCATTAGCTAATACTAAAATATATAAAGTAGTTTATAATCAAAGCACTAAATTATATAGTGTTTATTTACAAAGTGTCAATGTTTTAGATTATGATTTAGTTAATGATTTGTTTTTAGCTTCTAAAAAAGGAATTAATGGTAAAGATGCTTGTTATATAGAATTAATGTATGATAATGTTACAGATGAAGATATTACAAATTATATCAATAATATTCTAAACTCTATTGTATTTGAACATCCTTCTTTAGTTGGGTTAGAAAATTCTTTTAAAGAAGTTAAAGATAATATAATTACTTTAGAAGTAGCAAATCAAACATATTTAAAATCTTTAAAGAATTTAGAAAATGATATTTTAGATAAATTAAAAAACTATGGTTTAAATGGTTATACATTAGATATAGTTATTAATGAAGAAAAAAATAAAGAAATAAAACAAGAAATTGAAGCATCTAAAGAAGTAAAAATAGAGAAAAAAGAAGAAAGTCCTATCTTATTTGGCTTTCATAAAGATGGCGATGTCACTCCCATTAAAAATATTTTAGGGGAACAAAAAAATGTTATTATTGAAGGATATATATTTGGTATAGATGCAAGTGAAAGAAAAGGACAAAAAGCAACTGCCTATATTATTAATTTAAAAGTTAGTGATAAAACTGATAGTTTTCCAGTTAAATTTGTGAGATTCAAAGAAGAAGAATATAACCAAATTATTAAAGGTATTAAAGTTGGTAAATGGGTAAGAATTTTTGGTAATGTCGAAATGGATAATTATTCAAGACAAATTCTTTTAAATGGTCGAAGTATTGAACTTATTAAAAGTAAAGATATCAATGTAGTAGATGAAGAAGAAGAAAAAAGAGTTGAACTACATGCCCATACAATGATGAGTGCAATGGATGGTGTAATTGATGCGAAAGCGTTAGTTAAGTTTGCTAAAGGTTTAGGTCATAAGGCTGTCGCCGTTACCGATCATAATTGTTTACAATCATATCCTGATTTATATCATGCTGTTTGTGATATGAATAAAGGTATCGAAAATGAAGAAGATAAATTTAAAGTTATTTATGGTGCAGAAATGAGTATCGTTAATAATGAAAATGATTTAATTTATAACTTACAAGATTATGATTTATTAGAGCAAGAATATGTTGTATTTGATACAGAAACTACTGGTTTTACACCTTATAGTGACCAAATGATTGAAATTGGTGCTGTTAAAATAAAAAATGGGGTAGTTACTGATAGATTTGATGAACTTATTAATCCTAATCGTAAATTACCAGAAAAAATAGTAGAACTTACTAATATTACCGATGAAATGTTACAAGATAAAGATAGTGAAGAAAATGCCACTAAAAGATTTTTAGAGTTTGTTGGTGATTTACCAATGGTTGCTCATAATGCTAAGTTTGATATTGGTTTTATCAGTGCTGCCATGTCTAAATATAATTTAGGGGAATTTAAGAGTACTGTTATTGATACCATGAGTATGGCTAGATTATTATATCCAGATTGGAAAAATCATAAACTTTCTACTTTAGTTAAAAACTTGGAAGTACCTTGGGATGAAGATAGTCACCACCGTGGAGATTACGATAGTGAAGGTACAGCAATAGCGTTCTATAAAATGGCTAAAACATTAAGTAATCGTAATATTGAAACAACAAAAAAATTATATGACTCAGTAGATCCTGAAGAATTATTAAAATTCTCTCGTCCTTTTCATATGTCTGTCTTAGTTCAAAATAAAGTGGGTTTAAAAAATTTATTTAAGTTAATTAGTTTTGCTAATACTAAATATTTATATAAAGGTGATCAATGTAAATTACCAAGAAATGAACTTGACTTGCATAGAGAAGGTTTGCTTTTTGGCAGTGGTTGTGTTAATGGTGAAATATTTGAAGCAACATTTACTAAAGAAGATGAAGAACTTGCTAAAATGATGCAATATTATGATTATATTGAAGTTCAACCACCTGAGGTTTATGGTTTTCTTGTCGATATGGAAAGTAGTACTATTAAATCAATGGCTGATATATATACACATATTAAAAGAATAGTTGATGTAGCCACTGAAGCCGGAGTTATGGTTTGCGCTACTAGTGATGCTCACCATTTAACTAGAGAAGATAAAATATTTAGAGATATTATTATTGATCAAAGAACTAATGGTAAAATTCATCCTTTAAATAAAAGAGGAATAAATATACCCGATATGCACTTCTATACTACCAGAGAAATGCTTGATGCTTTTTCCTTTTTAGGAGATGAAAAAGCTCATGAAATAGTTGTTAAGAACCCAAATATTATTGCATCTAAATGTGAAATAGTAGAAGTTATTATTGAAACAGGTGGTGTACCATTCTCACCTCGCATTGAAAATTCTAAAGAAATAGTTAAAGATATGGTTTATACAAGAGCTAAAGAGTGGTATGGAGATCCTCTTCCTGATAATATTAGTGATCGAATAGAGCAAGAGTTAAAGGGTATTATTGGTGGTGGATTTGACGTTATTTATTTAATTGCCCAAAAATTAGTTAAGAAAAGTAATGATGATGGTTATTTAGTTGGTTCCCGTGGTTCAGTTGGTTCATCTTTTGTTGCAACTATGATGGGTATAACTGAAGTTAATCCTCTACCTAGTCATTATCGTTGTCCTAATTGTAAATTATCTATCTTTAAAAATGATAAGGGTGAAGATTTAGCAATTGAATATGGTATAGGTTTTGATTTACCGGATAAAGATTGTCCTAACTGTGGAACAAAGATGATTAAAGATGGTGAAGATATGCCATTTGCAACTTTTCTTGGTTTTAATGCTGATAAAGTTCCTGATATCGACCTTAACTTTTCTGATTTAAATCAAGCTGCTGCTCATGAATATACCAAAGTATTATTTGGGGTTGATAATGTTTATCGGGCTGGAACAATAGGTACAGTGGCTGAAAAAACTGCTTATGGTTTTGTTAAAAAGTATTGTGAAGATAAAAATATTATTATGCGTAACATTGAAGTTGAAAGACTTGCTCAAGGTTGTGTTGGGGTAAAAAGAACAACTGGTCAACACCCTGGGGGAATTGTTGTTATTCCTGGTTATATGGATGTATATGATTTTACGCCATATCAATATCCCGCTGAAGATGTTGATGCGACATGGCGAACTACCCATTTTGATTACCATGCAATCGATCAAGATGTTTTAAAACTAGATATTCTTGGTCATACTGATCCAACTCAACTTAGAATGTTACAAGATTTAACTCATATTGATGTTAAAACAGTACCATTTGATGATAAGGAAACTATGGGATTATTCTTATCCCCTGAACCTCTTGGGGTAACTAAAGAACAAATTATGAATGATACAGGTACTTTAGGAGTTCCTGAATTTGGTACCAACTTTACAATTGGTATGCTTAAAGATACTAAACCAACTACTTTTGGTGAACTTATTAAAATATCTGGTTTATCTCATGGTACTGATGTTTGGCTTGGTAATGCTCAAGAATTAATTAGAAAAGGTATTGTTCCCTTTAAAGAAGTTATTGGTTGTCGTGATGATATTATGGTTTACTTAATTCAATGTGGTATGGAACCAATTAAAGCTTTTAAAATAATGGAATTTGTTCGTAAAGGTAAAGCTAGTAAAGATCCAGAAGGTTGGGCAGCCCATAAACAAACTATGATTGATGCTGGTATACCTGATTGGTATATTGAGTCTTGTCAAAAAATTAAATATATGTTCCCTAAAGCCCATGCTGCTGCTTATGTTATGAGTGCCTTTAGAATTGCTTACT